>CAZWVS010000111.1:0-7062 GCA_964636935.1 uncultured Clostridiaceae bacterium | reverse complement strand
CGCACATACAACTTTCCGCAGGGCAGGGTGACGGACCACAGGATAAATCTCACGCTCTACAAACTTGAAGCCGTGATGAACGGTGATCTGGATGAATTGATTGATGCCCTTATAACCGACGACCAGGCGAAAAAACTTTCAAATACGGATATATGAGGCGGCTTTGAAGAAAGACGCCGATTTAAATGCCTGCCGGGTGATTGAAGATGAAAACCAAAATATATAAAATCGATCCTGATGACATAGACGCGGACATCATCAAAGCATGCGCCCGTATCATCAAAAAAGGCGGGACAGTCGCATTTCCCACCGAGACCGTTTACGGACTGGGGGCTAACGCATTGGATGCCAGTGCGGTGGCGCGTATTTTCAAAGCCAAGGGCCGACCCGGGGACAATCCGCTCATACTACATGTAACAAATATTGAAGAAGCGGGTTCATATTCAAAGAGCATGCCCCCTGCCGCCCGCAACCTCGCCGATATTTTCTGGCCGGGACCACTGTCGATAATCCTTGAAAAAGCCGACTCGGTGCCTTACGAGACCACCGGCGGCCTTGATACTGCGGCTTTCCGCGTCCCGTCAGGCAGCATTGCACTTGAACTGATAAAAGCGGCAGGTGTTCCCATAGCGGCCCCAAGCGCGAATTTATCCGGAAAGCCCAGCACCACAGCTGCTTCACATGTAATAGAGGATCTTGAAGGCCGGGTCGATGCGATCATCGACGCAGGCAAATGCAGCCTGGGGCTGGAATCCACTGTTATCGACCTCACTGTAACCCCCCCTTCCATACTTCGACCCGGCGGTGTTTCCTGCGAAAAACTTAAAATGATAATTCCCGATATCGTAAAATCATATTCCGGCGAGGCTGCGGATGTCCCGAAATCACCGGGCATGAAGTACAGGCATTATTCGCCTGAAGCCGATTTTTTCGTAGTGAAGGGACCTTCCGGTAAAACCGTTGATTTCATAAACGCCATGGCCGTGAAGTATCCGAACACCGGAGTCATGTGCTCCGTTGAAAATATAAACAGATATGTTTCCGACAAAGTCATATGTGTAGGCGACATAAACAATCCGCCTGAAATAGCCTCAAACATTTTCGATGCATTGAGGATGTTCGACAAGATGGGGGCAAAAAGGGTATATTCCGAATACTTTGCCGCCGGACATCTTGAAGACGCTATAATGAACAGGCTTCTTAAAGCCTCGGCACACAAAATCATTCAATTATGACATTGAACTTTTCCCGCCTATTAAACTCTTGCGTCAATACCCGCATTTCATGTGTGGTATAATTTCATATATCATTCATGGAGGTTTACATATGAATAACATACCCGAAATAAAAGTGGCTTTAGTTGCCGTAAGCAGGGACTGCTTTCCTATAGGGCTCTCGATAAAAAGAAGAAATGCCGTTATGGAGGAGATAAACAAAGCCGGTCTTCCCGTTGTTGAAATACAGCAGACGGTTGAAAACGAAATCGATGCCGGAAAGGCTTTGAAGGAAATAAGGGATTCCGGCGCGGATGCACTTTGTGTCTTCCTGGGGAATTTCGGACCGGAGGGGCCTGAAACCCTGATGGCTCAAAAATTCGACGGCCCCGTAATGTTCGCCGCCGCTGCGGAAGAAACCGAAAACGACCTCATGGCGGGACGGGGTGACGCTTACTGCGGCATGCTTAACGCATCATATAACATCGGGCTTCGAAATTTGAATCCGTATATCCCCGAATATCCGGTGGGGACCGCACCCGAAATAGCGCGCATGGTCAATGACTTCATTTCCATTACTAGAATCGTCAAAGGTGTGAAATCGCTTAAAATCATTTCCTTTGGACCGCGGCCGCAGGATTTCCTGGCATGCAATGCCCCGATAAAACCTTTATTCGACCTCGGTGTGGAGATAATGGAAAATTCCGAACTGGATCTGTTCGCTTCATTCAAAGAGCATGAAGGTGACAAGCGCATTGAAAAGCTTGTAAAGGAAATGGCTGATGAACTGGGACATGGAAACAATTTCCCGGGCATACTCAATAAACTGGCCCAATACGAACTCACTTTGTCAGACTGGATGGACAACAACAAGGGCCTTTCCGATTTTGTTGTTTTCGCAAATAAATGCTGGCCCGCATTCCAGACGCAATTCGGCTTTGTCCCCTGCTATGTGAATTCCCGTTTCGCCTCAAGAGGGATACCCATCGCATGCGAAACCGATATTTACGGCGCCCTCAGCGAATATATGCTCACATGCGCCACAATGGCGCCGGCGACCCTGTTGGATATCAACAACACCGTGCCCCAGGATATGTATGACGGACATATAAAGGGCAAATACCCTTATTCGGAATCGGACGTTTTCATGGGATTCCATTGCGGCAACACTCCGTCCTGTTTCATTAAAAACCCGGAGATGAAATATCAGCGGATAATGCACAGCCTTCTTGAACCCGATGCGGAACCCGATATAACAAGAGGAACCCTTGAAGGAACACTTGCCCCCAACAAGGTGACATTGTTCAGGCTCCAGGGCGCCGCTGAAAGCGAGCTTAGAAGCTATGTTGCCGAAGGAATCGTACTGGATGTCGACCCGAGGTCTTTTGGAAGCATCGGTGTAATTGCTGTTCATGAATTGAAGCGTTTTTACCGGCATGTGCTAATACAAAAAAGGTATCCGCATCACACCGGGGTGGGTTTTGACCACAAGGGACGCATACTTTTCGAGGCGCTGAAACTTCTAGGTGTTAAGGAGATAGACTACAACCGGCCCGAATCCATCCCTTATGACACGGAGAACCCGTTTTAAGTTTAATGAACCGGCGCCAAGGCGCCGGTTTTTTTAGTCCGCCGGCTGGGGATGAATGAGCTCATATATGGTGCCCGTTATATCCAAAGGCATTGAAACCGTTTCAACGGTTCCGTCTCTTCCATATACAAGCGCCTTGATTTGATACGGCTCTTTTACACGCGATCCCTCCCATGTTATCGTTTCAGGGCAAAGGGGGAGTTTGTAAGACCATGAATACAACCTTCCGCCCCATACCGGCTCCCCCGTATAAACGGTTGAATCCTGTGGGAAATAAACATATTCCCCGAAAAAATCATCCGCATAATCATAAGAATGGCCGCTGCTATTGGTATACTGCATTGCCTCTAGTTCGGGGGACATCCTAAAAGCCACTCTGTCTATATGTCCCATTCCCGTTATTCCTATGTTAATACTCTCAAGCGCCAAAAACCTGTCGACATCCCCCCAGTGCTCCCAAGCCCCTTCGATAAACGTCCGGGTTATTATAAATTCCGGTTCCGGTTCTTCGTCATCATCCACCGGTTCTTCAACGGCGGGCGGTGGTGTCGGCAATGGTGTGGGAGCGGGTGGGTTTGAAGGGGGGGCCGTATTCTGCGGAGGCTGTGACGGCACCGGCGGTATTGAGGGTGCGGGAGTAGGCTGCAGCGGGGGCTGTGTTTCCCCTTTCAATAGCACCGTGCATTCCACATTTGTTTCCAGCCTATCTCCGAAAATGCTTTCCGATATCACTGTTGCACCGTATTTCATTTGGCACGGGGTTTGCAAGTCATCCGGAATCGGGACATTCTGGCCGATGTCGATGGAATTCGTATTGTGGAAAAAACGCACTCCGCTTCCGGAATCTTCATCAAACACCACCTTGATGTACAACACTTCCGAAACCGGCTTGTTCACTGAAGCCGTCAAGTTCAATTCCGTGTAGCCGTCCCCCGCGCTCGCCTCTTCCTCAGGACCGTTCAGGCGGGCGGTTAAAAACCCTCTTCCCATCGAAGGGATGATGAAAGTCGCATAAAACCCGTTGGATTTCATCGTGTATATACTTGCGGAGTCCGTCCAGTTGGCCGGGCTTTGCACTTTTGCTTTCCCGGTGCCTATGTCGGCCGCCGTCAACCCGGAAGCGCCATGCCCCTCAAGCGGAGTATGCATCATGTACGGCTTGAATAGCCTGTTCGACGATGTCCCAGCTTTCCGACGCCCCCTGCACATATACATAGTCCCATTGCTCCGGCTTATTTATCCATGTCTCGTCATTGGGGAAGCGGTTGTTTGTATATTTGCTTTCCATGTATGTAAATCCCAGGTATCTGTACTCCCCGTCCCTCATCTCGTTTCCCGGGACATCTCCGGGCTCACCGTAAACAATCAGGTTGTATTCGGAATATGTTTCAAAGTCGGCTTCATATCTTCCGCTTACACTTTTTCTCGGTGTTCCCGTGTCATTTAGCCATTCTTGAAATTCAGCCGGTGTTTTTGCATCCGCCGCACTGATACCGGGGAATGTTGAGATTATGAATATGAAAGCGATTAACATAAATGCGGTTTTTTTATTTTTCATTGGATCCCTCCGTGAATGTGAAGTTCAGACGTCTTGAGCCGCCCTCTGTAAAAAACACACTTTTTATATCACCGGTTTCAAGCAGAGCTTTTTCCACAGGTATGGCGCCTGCTTCGTATCCGGAAAACCTTTTGTATATATCGATTACATTTTTGGAAAAAAAGTCACCCTTATGCTCCCCGAAAAGATATCTGGCCAATCCTTTTATCTTATATTCATACGCAGCGGAAGGCTGCCCGCTTTTTGGATCCAGAAGGCCCTCATCGGCGAGCCTGTTAACCTCAAGCTTAACAAACATCGTGTCGTAGCCCCAGTTCTTTTCCGGATATCCCGTCGGGGCGTCGTAAAACTTTAATGAAAACAAGGAATACCTGCTGTCCTTCATTCGTTTGTCTTTTGGATAACAGGCTATTTCGATGATGTTCTTTTGAACCGTCGATGTGCAACGCAGGGAAACGGAACAGCTCCCGTCCAGCAGTATTTTCACTATTTCCCTGATATTTTCGTTTATTGCCGGATTGAAGCCGGTTTGAACCGGCTGCCCTTTGCAGAATATTCTTCCATTTTCAAATTTACAGTTTGAATTCCCCTCGTAATCGTTCAGATATTTGTCGAATTCCGTGTTATTATAAGAATACCAGGCGGGAACTTCCTTGTTTGATGTGAATTGGTATTCCCGCCCGGTTATGGGGGTAGCTAATCTATAAATAACTGCACAGCTTTCAGCCCGCGTTATTTTTTTATCGTATCCGAATGTTCTATCAGGGTACCCAGTAATGATACCCGCATTGTATACCTTCAAAACATGTCCCAGATATTCAGACGGAGTATAACCGTACAAATCAACCAGCCCGCCCTTTTCAATGCCTATCTCACGTTTCATATAATCAAGGGCCTCCGAGAGATTTACACTTGCCTCGCCTCTCGATATTGCCTGATCCCATGCATCCTCGTTAACGGGCACCGTCAACCCTGCTTGTTTTGCTTTTTCCATATACTGCTTCGCCCAGTGCCCTACACTGTTTTTTGCCTGGAAGCCCATTGCGGTCACAACCATCTTTATGAATTGTGAACGGCTGACTTGATCTTCAGGCCTGAATGTGTTGTCCGGAAAACCGTTTACAATTCCTTTGGTTTGAAGCTCTTTTACATACCCCGAATGCCAGTCATCTTCTTTTACATCGTCGAAGCCGCAGTTTGCCGATGTCCGGCCCGAACATAAAAGCACCGCTAAAACAATCATAACAATATTGGGAATAATCTTTTTCATGGCAGCTCCTGGTAATTTTTGTAATCTCATTATACGTCCCCTGCCATTATTTGTCAAATCTTTTTCCGTATAAAAAATCCGCCGTCATGTGCGGCGGATTTTTCAGTTTATGTTTTTTTTCATGGATTAGTTGTTGCCTTTACCTTGATTTGCTGTTTCTGAAGGATTGTTCGTGCCCTGCCCCGGATTATTCGTGCTTTGTCCGGGACTCTCAGTGTTTTGACCGGGCTTGTTTGTTTCGGATTTCCCTTTTACTGTTTTCAGAATTTCCACTTTCTCCCTGACTTCATCAAGCTTCTCCTCGATCCGGCTTTTAACTTCGTCCTTTTTTTCCTCTTGCTCTTCCTTCTTATCTTCCTTGTCCGGCTTTGGTTTGTCTTCTTCGGATTCATCCTTGTCTTGTTCTTTTATCTCATTGAGGATTTGATTGGTCTTGCTCTCAACATTTTTCCCCACTTCCTCGATCCTCCCTATGATCTGTCCGAGTTGTCCGTTTAGGATTCCATGATGATATATGTCGTTTTCATCCGCATTGCCGCTTTGTATGCTTTCCTGCAGCTTATTCAAATTGCTTTCAATTCTTGATGCCTGCTTTTCGATTTTATCCGAAAGAGCCTCAATCTGTGTCAGGTTCGTTCCGCTGTCCTCTTCCTTTTCATCGCTCTTTTCAACTATTTCACTGACCTTGTTTATGGTTTTGGAGACATTTCTAATGTCTTGGATTTCCTGTATGGAGAGGACCTTCACCATTTCATAACTTACAGTGGCCCCTTCTTTGATCGCCTTTTCAGCCAGGACTATCCTTCCCACGGGAACATCAAGCTCTTCCGCCTTTTCCTTAATCTCATTCGTCAGTCGCTTCACGTAAATGTCTACAGCCCCTGTATCGTCCGGATCTTGTGTTTTTTCATCGTCATCCTCTATGTCCGCATCCGGTATCGATTCGTTCAGTTCACGAATAATTGTTCTGACCTTCCCGTTATTGCCCTCGATGGAAAGGACCACCGTACCGTCTTCCTGCAGATAGCTTGTTTGTTTCAAATCTGAAATCAGGCTGTTGATTGCCGGACCGATCTTCATGCCCGTGACATCATCCAGTCCTTCTATTGAACCCGCATCGTCGTTAAGCGCAACAACATCAACGACATTGTTAAATGCGTCGGTTTTTATCTCAATCGACGGGTTCACGTCAAGTGTCACGGTATACGAGTTCGCCATATAAATGGAAAATGCGCCGATTGCAAGAACCAGGAGGAAAACCGCCGCTATGGACAGCTTTTTTGCCACGGCGACAGACGGGGATTCAAATTCAACTTCACTTCCCTCCATCCATCCCGAGGAGGTTTTTGTTTGCATGAATCTTCCCTTTTTGTCCATCACGATGGACTTCTTATTCCCCTTTTCCAGTAAAATACCTTTCATCTCCATA
>CAZWVS010000110.1:0-7075 GCA_964636935.1 uncultured Clostridiaceae bacterium | reverse complement strand
CCTTCGTCGGACAGCATCTCATCGCATTTATTCATCTCTTTAAGCAGCATAGCCCGGTATTCTTTGCTTTTTTTATGTTTTTCAATTTTTTCATCAACCATTTTGAAAACGTCTTCTATTATTTCCCTTCTTTTGTCAAAAAGCTTTTTCTTTCCCTCCACCAGGGCTTTGGAAATTTCCTCGTTCAATTCCCTGCGGTTCTGCCGTGTTCCCGTCTGTATGGAATGATAGGCTTCCTCAAGCAATTCTATTTCCTTTTTCTTAAGCTCTTCCTCAGCCCGCTTTTTAGTCTGTTCAATAAGCTCTTTTTTTCTCCTGTGAGCTTCTCTTAGAGCCATGTCGGTAAAACTTTTCAATTTTTCATTGACTGAATAATTCAGTTCATTTTCATTCATTGCCATCCCTCAAATCCTTACGCCGATAGCATCCCTTACATATTTTGTTATTGAATCCGGTTCCCTTTTGGTTCCATGTCTGTCCGGAATAACGACAACAAGGGGTTTGTTTTCGTTTATTTTCAAGCTGTTGATTCTGTCGGGCATAAGCGCCGCAAGTTTTTCAGTAATCAATATGATGCCTATGTTGTCGTCCCGGATGCAGCTTTCCAGTGCTTCAAGGGTTTCATCGTATTCATGCACAACAACCCCTTCAATCCCCGCCAGCCGCATTCCTTTTTGGGTGTCTATATTGTCGCTTATCAGATAAAATTTCATCCTTTTTACTCCCTAGGGCAGAATCAATATGGAAACTATGAGTCCATATATGGCTATGCCTTCCGCAAGACCGACAAATATGATTGTCTTGCCCAGCAGGGATTCGTCTTCACTGATCGCCCCCAGTGCCGCCGAAGCCGAAGCGGCAACCGCGATTCCCGTTCCGATGGTGGCAAGGCCGGTCGACAGCGCCGCAGCCAGATACCTGAGTCCGTTGTCCGCGGCGGCCGTGGCGGCTTCCGCGGTTTCCGCAGCCAGTGCCCGCCCTCCGGTCAACATTATGATGGTTGCCGTCATGAGGATGCCGAATATGAGCAGCATGTTCACCGTCATTACGGTTTTTGTTTTCTTTTTATCGGTTGTCTTCTTCCAATATACGACCCCCGCCGCCGACAGCGTTAACACCAATATCAGCGCACCTATCATCAATTCTTTCATAACCCTTGTCTACCTCCAAATAAATTTTGTATTTTATACAGTCTCAGCTGCTTTTGGTTTTTATTTTCATTGGTTTGAACTCCCTGCCCTCGCCGTTGAAAAATCTCGAGAACAGTTCATAGTACTCCAATCTAAGCCCCTGTATCCCGACTATCAGCCCTTCAAGCACCAGTATCAACAGGTTTCCTATTATCAGTGTTATGATTCCGCCTGCAATACCCTCCATCATGTTGTAAAGGGTCCATACCGCCAGTGAAAGACCGGCGTGGCTCAATGCGAATGCGCCCACCCTGACAAATGAAAGGGTGTTTGTTAAGAATGACAGGACCCCCTCAAAAACTTCAAAAAAGGCTTCCGCAAAGAACGCGCCCCTGTCTTTATCCGGAAGGAATTTGTCACCCTTCATCAGGTTGTTCAACGGATTTTTTAGGAACATTAAAATCACCGGCACTATGAAAAATCCTGCAATGAACAGAAAGGATGTGAGAGGCTTTCCTTTTATCGCCAACACCAGCGCGAATATTATCACACCTATGTAGAATATGAATCCGGCGAGTCCGTTTTTATCAAACAGCATCTCTTTAACCGTCTCCCTGCGGACCGCGTTTATTATGTTTATCACCATTGCGATAAGAATCGACACCACTCCGAAAACAATTGCCAATATCAGCATATTCGTTATATTGTTCAAAGGCCTTTCATAGAGAGGGTTCATAAATTTTTCGTTCCCGAAAATATTTCCGAAAATAAAGCCGAATATCATAGATGACACTCCGCACATGCCTATAATGCCGGCAAGGGGGCTTTTTTTCTTAATATATACAATTAGACCGAGAATTCCTAAAACGAACCCGTGACCAACGTCACCGAACATTATACCGAACATGAGCACATATGTTATGGCGACAAAAAGCGTGGGATCGATTTCGTTTGCTGCCGGTGTTCCGTATGTTTTGACTATGAATTCAAAGGGTTTGATTATTCCCGGGTTTTTAAGGGAGGTCGGGCTTTTCAAGCGCTCCATTTGTTCAGCGTCTTCAAAGTAAAACGATATGCCCCTGTCTCGGTACTGGGCTTCCAATACGTTCATGCTGCCCTTTGGAATCCAGCCCGACAAGTAAAAGGAGTCTTCCGTATGCGCTGCGTTTTTTTTGATTTCAGCGGTTTTATTCAAATAGAACATATCCGAGTACAATTCCTTGAATTTTTCTTTAGTGCTTTCTATGAATTCATCATAGAGCCTGTTCTCTTCCTTCAGCACTTTTTCGGCTTTTTCTATTTCAGCCTGTATTTTATGTATTGACTCTGCGGGTGTGCCTGAATCGATACCGGATAAATCGATTTTTTCAAAATACAGCGATGCGAATATGTTGTCCACTTCGTTAATGACCGTCGTTGGGGCGTAATATGAAAGCCACACGTCATCCTCATCCCTTTTCATGAAGAAAACTATTACATTTAGTTTTTTTATTGAATCGTTCAGCCTTCTATAATTTTCGTATGCCATTCTCCCGAACCTGACATTTATGAAATTCATATCCAGTTCGGCAAGGTCCACATCGAAATTCATCATGGGTATCATCCGGTTTATTATGCTGTTGTTCTTTTCAATCACAGCCTTGTTTTCGTCGACTATTTTTTTATGCTCATCCATGCGCGATTCAATTTTTCCCGCAAATGTGTCCGCCGCGGCCGTTATACCGTCGATATTTTCAATAAGTGTTTCTATATCAACATCCCCGGGCTTTATATCATATGTTTTATTTAGTGAATCCAGCCTTAACATCATATCCGAGGGTCTGTTCAAGTCTCCGAAAGGCGTGAGTCCTTTGATGTTCTCTATCGCATTCAATGCGTTTTCCTCTTCAAAATCGTGGTCCAGTATATGTGAAAGCACGAACGAATCGAACATTTCCAAAGGACCGACGATGTTTACAAATTCCATTTTCACTACTGCCATGCCTGTTGCTCCTTAAACCCGAATCCCACTATGTATTTTTTTATCCTCTCGGGCCTCAAACCGTATCTTATACCCTCGATCACTGAAATTAAATTGGAAAGCTCGTATTCCTTCATGTGTATATAATCCACTGCGGAGGTTAATGAAAACGGATGTTTTCTAAAGAGGCTGCTGTGAACATTATACATATAATCCGCAAAATTTACTTCAAAAAACTCATCCATGTCCCGCTTGAATATTTCTGCGTATCTTGTATCCGCCGTTATTTCCTGGAATTCTTCAGTATCTTTGGCGTCTATGAGCTGATTCATTGTCTCTTTTTTTATATGCGTGTTGAAGGGGAGGACATAGCTTCGTATTATTTCCTTTGGCATGTTGAAATACTTTTTGCAACGGTATATCCAAAGAAGGTTAAGCACGTCAGTCTTCACCCCGAAGGATTCCTCAAGGGGATCTTTGTCATTTCCTTTTAAGTATTTGTCCATTCTTTTTGACAGGTATTTGAAATAGTGAAGATCCAGTAACATCTCTATGTTGAATAGGTTGATTTTCGTATTGTCCGCCGCGAAAGGCTTAAGCACATCGTAGTATTCCGTGCCTTTAAGGTTTTCTATGAACTGCGCACTGTCTTGTGATGTGAGAAGCTTGTGGAAATCAAGATCCGAATTATCCCTCAGGAACAATAAAAACCCTTCCGCCGACAATACGTCCCCTGTCGTCTCCAGCCTTCTGAATATTATCTTGAGGCTTTCCACTTCATATTTTTTATAGGTGCTCTGAAGGAATTTCTTTGCGTCTCCCGAAGTGAATTTTAAAAACTTTTCGTATTCCTTCATGATGTCGGTTTTTATTATGTTCTCAAGCTGCCCCCTATGGATGATGTTTGTGTCTACATTGCTCAATATGCTGCTGTAACCGGTTGAATTTTTCAGATAACCGGCAACTTCTCCGACACTCTTTTTTTCAATCAGCTCCAGATAATCTTGCTTTGTAAGCAGTTTGCTGTAGGATGCCCTGGTTTTTGCGGACAAGGCACCGTACTTTAACATATCAAGAATCACTCTGATCACTTCCCGTAATCATATTGTAAACGGCGTCTATCCACTTTTCCCTTTTTTCTTCATAGAGGGCTTCCATAGCTTTAAGCCGTTTTTTTGCCGTGTTGTTTATTCTTTTCATGCTTTCAGCGGCAGCCTTTTTCTCTTGCAAATCGAGCTGTCTGAGCTTGGCCTGAACCATTTCATGGATATCTTTTTCCTTTTTCGCGATATCTTCCTTCAATTGTTGCTCAAGCTGCCTGACTTCCGTCCGGCCTTCTTCAAGTATTTTATTCGCCTTATCCTCTATTTGGAGAATATCGTTGATAACGTCTTTCATAGCAGCTCCAAATCCATTGTTTACTTTCACGGTCCTGCTGATTGGCTTTGAAATGCTTGCTTTAGGTGTTTTACGGCATTTTCATGCGGCCCCGGCGGGGTGCGGACTTTTTCTTTGACCCCCATGCAACCAATCCCAGGCTATTCATGTGCTGAAATCAAACTCTTGTGTTGTTCAGCAGTCCCTATTTAAAGATTATACAACTATAACATAATGCCTTCAAGCGAACGGTTTGTGCAATTCCTTATAAAGCCGTCTTCTTTCTTCTTGTAATCACGTATATGCCTGCTAAAACAAATATGAATATTCCCGCAGCCGTCGTTATGACCACTCCCGGATACTCACCGTTGAACCCTGTTTCCGACAGGTGCTTTATTATTATTCCCGCATAGGCCCAGATAAGTGTCAACCCGTATACCGGATCCGTGTTCCTTATTATGGTTGCGCCCCCGATCACTACACCTACGGATATCACAAGCGCCGTCATAACCGGCTCGGCTATGCCAAAGGCATCCCAGCCCGATGAAACCAGCAGTGTCGTCACATTGGCTATTGTGGCCACGGTTATCCATCCGAAGTAAACACTGAACGGGAGTCTTACGAAAATTTTCTCGTTCCTGTCGATGACCTGCCTTCCTATTGTCAGCATTATCATTATGAGGCTGAAAAGGATGATTGCCATCAGTACAAGCGATAAGGCTATATAGTCGTAATGCCATGTCAATATCCAGATCGCGTTTGCAACGGACGAAAGCACAAAATAGAACCCAACCTTCTCCATCCACGGTTTTTTAAGTTTTGCCTTATCCTTCGAAAACACACCCGTCTGATAAACCGCATATCCCAAAAGCAGGATGTAAATCACGCCCCATATGGAAAATGTGATTCCCGCCGGCGCAAACAGGTTCGGATACGAGTCGGACACATCGCCGGTCGTGATATTGTTTATGGGCAGGATGTTCGCAAGAGCGTTCATGGTCACCATCGCAACATACGACACAACAACCAAAACCCTGCAAATTTTCCCATTATTCTGTTTTTCCATTTTATTACCCCCGAAAAAATTAATATGTCTATTTTTTACCTTTTTTATTCAAACTAAAACAAAAACCTCACCGTGAAACATCTCCGTGAAACAATTTTTTAAGATTAACCCCCGGGGGTTAATCTTAAAAAATGTGATGTTATCTAACAATGTTTTGGGGACGGTGTTATTACAGGTTGATTGGAAAAGGGTTTATTTTCCCCTGTTTTTGAGGGCTCTTATGCTTGGAACCAGCATGGGGACCTGCTTTTCGTATTCAAGATAGTCAGGTCGTTTTGACATTACATGCTTTTCCATCATCGGGATGCTTATAAAAATGAATAAGAGGGTTATAAGGACAGGTCCGGCTATCGTGATCCAGTTTTTAGGCGCCGCGCCCATCTGCATAACCCATATCCCCCACCAGAAACTCACTTCGCCCAGATAGTTGGGATGGCGCGAATATTTCCAAAGGCCGCTGTCGATACACCGGCCCCGGTTTTCCTCGCTACTTCTGAATTCATACATCTGCCTGTCCGAAAAGAATTGTAAAAAGGCGGCCCCGGCACAAATCAAAAAGCCGAGCACGATCAGAAGATTCACTTTCGCCCCTGATTGAATCAGGTAGAATGCCGGAATCATTCCCAAAAATACAAGGATTGTGGGCATCATGTTTATACCGCCAAGATTCGTTATGAACCATATATCCGGATTTTTCTCCTTCAGCATGGTATAACGCCAGTCCTGGTGGTCCATGCCGCGCCATCCCGAAACCCAGTTCGCCGTGAGCCTGACGCCCCAGATGAAGACGGCTGCAACAATCAATATGTCCGTCGCCGTAACGGCTGTCTGCTTTTGCATTATCCAAAAGGGGATGACCATGACCGGCACTATGCTCCAGTAAGGATCGTAAAGGCTTGCATTTTTGAAAAACAATCCCGAGCCCCAAACCACCAGGGTTGCCGCCACATCCGCCGCAAATGTCGCCCATAGGATTCCCTCGTCCCTGAAAAATCTGAATGTCAGAAAGGCGACGACAAATGCCGTAGCATACACAATGGCGACCACTGCCAGTGAACCTCTTTTTGTATATATTGATTTTTTCATTTTTCCCCCGTTTTGTAACGACAGCCCTATTTTAACCAATTTATGAGGGTTAGGCAACCCATCCGAAAAATCGCCAGGTTTGACAATATGTGTTTGGCGCTTCATACTAATATATGATGTATATTTGATATGCAAATAACAGGGAAAGGAGGAACACCATGGAAAACAATAGAGAATTGAGACTGGCGGTTTTGATAGACGCGGACAATATCCCTTATCACAATGTAAAGGGGATGATGGAAGAGATAGCAAGATACGGGACTCCCACATTTAAAAGGATTTACGGAGATTGGACCAGACCCAATTTGGGGGGATGGAAAAAAGTCCTGCTTGAAAATTCCATAACACCCATACAGCAGTATGGTTACACTACAGGTAAAAACGCCACGGACTCAGCTATGATAATCGACGCGATGGATATATTGTATTCGGGAAAAGTAGACGGTTTCTGCCTTG
>CAZWVS010000109.1:0-7182 GCA_964636935.1 uncultured Clostridiaceae bacterium | reverse complement strand
TCAACCGTCGGGACGACGGGGGTAGCTTAGCGGTTTAACAAACCATTTCACCTCAATAGAGGTGACAATCTAAGAATCTCGTGACTTTAGTCGTGAGAGGTTCAAATTAGTTTTGGTTAGGGTTATCCCCTTTTCTCTTATTTCTCTGGAGCATATTATCCCTATGAAAAATCTAGCAAGGATCATCAAATATACGGCCTCCATTGCCCCAAAAACTAATTTATCACTTAACCCATAAATATTACTAGAGTTAAATTGATTGAATTTATATATAATGGCCAGAATAATAAGAATGGTTCCGATAAGTATGACTGCAATCGATAAGCTGCCTATAAAATCAAGTTTCACCTTCATCAAAACCTTTCCCAATCGCTTTATTTTAATGCATTCCAATATGATTAAGTAACCGATTAACAAAATTAGTCCGAATAAAAACCCAGTTAATAAACCCATTTATTTTCTCCTTGCTTTAGCATTCAAGCATTGCTATATCCACTCTTTGGTCAAGTTCTGATTTTGGTAAACTCGTGATCAAAGACCCGGGTTTCACCTTATCTTAACCCTTCTCGTTTGCTCTTTCCCGCCTTTTGGGTTCAATGCCGGTATGATGACAATTCAATTTACTATCCTTGATACTGGCAAATGTTCGGTGGCGCATCGTTTCCTCATTGTACTATCTCCTCATTGATTCGCTTTATTAAGAAATCCTCAAGTTCGTTAAAACCTACAACACTCCAATTTGCCTCATTCTGCGGGAGTATTTCATATAGTTCAAATCTTTCAGGCTCCGGTTCTGCCTCCTTACCGGATTTGAATGGTTTACTCTCCAATGGCATGTACTGTTTTGTATAATTATTAACCAAATACTCCTTTTCATTTAATCTTGGGAAAATGCCCAACTCGCTGTCCATAATGTAATAATCAACATAGGCTTTTAATCCTTTGGGCATTCTGTCGGGAATAAGTCCTAAGAATGCTATATATTCACTATTCACCTGGAGATTAATGTCATCTTCCCAGTAAGTCATCGGAGAGTGTTCTGTATAAATCAACAACTCGGTATTTGGCTTTATGTTTTTATTCCCCAAATCCGATATAACTATTATTGCATATGCTGTTGCCGGTATGTCTCTAGTGTAATCAAATTCTGTGTCTGTCCATTGATATGAAAAATAGGATTTTTCAATTACCTTGAATTTCAACAGTGCGTCACTTCCAGTGATAAATTCATCTAGGGAATATGCAATCTTCATGGGGGAATAAACATCATATTTAATTTCAGAGTCTTTTAGAATTTTTACCCCTTCCGGCACTTCGCTATTTTGTTTGCACCCTATCAACGAAAGCAGAAAAATCAAGGTAATTACAACTAAATTTATTTTTCTCATAACCGGTCTCCCTGTAAAATATGTTTCGAACTGCTTTATCCACAAGGTTTCATGCTTATTATACTACCTAAAATAAAAAAGAATGAGGTGTAAACGCATTTCATTCACACATCATTCTGTTCAACATATTCAGGGCGCGCCCTTTCTTATGAGTATCCGTTGGTTCCGATACCCGATTTTGTATTTATATTGTTTATAAAATCGGCGTTTGTCTTCGTTCTCATGAGCTTGTCGATAAACCACTCCGTCACCTCGGCTGTTCCCATGTTGCTCATGGCTTTCCTTATGGTCCAGATGCTTTCCTGCTCTTTTTTGTTCAAAAGAAGGTCTTCGCGCCTGGTTCCCGATTTACTGATGTCGATTGCCGGGAAAATTCTTTTTTCAGACAGTTTTCTGTCCAGGTGGAGTTCCATGTTTCCAGTTCCCTTGAATTCCTCGTATATAACATCGTCCATCCTGCTGCCGGTTTCAACAAGCGCTGTCGCAATAATTGTCAGGCTTCCGCCGAATTCTATGTTTCTTGCGGCTCCGAAGAATCTCTTCGGGCTGTGCAGCGCTCCGGGATCAAGCCCTCCGGACAGTGTGCGGCCGGTGGGTGTCATTGTAAGGTTGTATGCCCTTGCAAGTCTCGTTATGCTGTCCATGAGGATGCAGACGTCCTTGCCCTGCTCAACCAGTCTTTGCGCCCTTTCGAGTACCAGTTCCGATATTTTCACATGGTTTTCAGGCACTTTGTCAAATGTGGAGTACGCTATTTCACCATCAACGGATCTTTGTATGTCGGTAACTTCTTCAGGCCTCTCGTCAACCAGTAGAACTATCAATGTGACCTCGGGATAGTTTTTCTTTATGCTGTTTGCGATTTTTTTCAAAAGAACGGTTTTACCTGCTTTGGGAGGTGAAACAATCATGCCTCTCTGCCCTCTTCCTATAGGGGCTATCAAGTCGATTATCCTTGTTGAGAGTTCTTTGGGATCCTTTTCAACACTGAGTCTTTCTTCCGGGAATATCGGGGTTAGCGTTTCAAAAGGTTTTCTTCTTATTGCGGCTCCCGGATCGTCCCCGTTGACCGTGTTCACAAAAAGCAGGGCCTGGAATTTCTCGCCATCGCTTTTCACCCTTCCGATCCCCGAAATCTTATCACCGGTTTTTAGATTTAGTTTTCGTATCTGCGAGGGGGATACATATATGTCCTTGGGACCATATGTGAAGTTTTCCCTTCTGAGAAATCCGTATCCGTCCGGCAATACCTCAAGTATGCCTTCTACGGGATCCTGTTCCTGGATGTCTGCCGATATTTTTTTTGAAGATTTGTCTTTTTTATTGCGATGTGTTTTTTTGTCCGATCCGTCGTTTTCGTTTCTTGTTTCAGACTCATTAACAACTTCCTTTTTGGTCTCTTCGGCTTTGCCCTTTTTCTCTTCCTCTTCTTCCTTTTTGCCTTCTTTTACTATAAGGTCGACAAGTTCGTTTTTACGATATTTTGTAATGCTTTTGATGCCCATCATTTTTGCAATATACCGTAAATCTTCCAGCTTTTTTGTTTTCAGTAGATTTATATCCTGCATCTTTTACCTCTCAAATACAGATTATGATTTTTTTTGGAAATTTTGAAATACATCAGAATTAACTACAATGATTATATCACGCCGTATTTTTACCGTCAATGAAGCAATTTCCAACAAAATTTTAAACTTTTCTTTATTCAATATAACTAAAGGGGTAAAAATTTTTTATTCAAAAAAACATCGGCTTATGATTTGCCTGACAACTTGAAAATGCTTTACTTGCAGTGTTTTATGACATTGCCAAATAATCCGGCTGTCCTTCTTTACTACATGTTGTATGTAAAATATAACCCAAAGCACAAAATGTTGTGGATTATTCCAAATATATATATTATAATGAACACAACAGGTGATAATTGTTGAAAAACACAAAACCAAAGATGATGAAAACAGAATACAGAGGAAAAACCGTGAAATATCTGAATTAAAGCAATTCGATGACTAGTTTGTCGGTTGCTTTTTTTATTCGATCGGAGGTTTGCAAATGAAAAAGACATTCGTAATAGACACAAACGTATTGCTTCAGTCCCCGTATGCCATCCATCACTTCGAAGACAACGACATCGTTATACCGGCAGTTGTTCTTGAAGAACTGGACAGATTCAAAAAAGACCCCAGTGAGCTGGGTGTGAACGCAAGGGAGACATCGCGCATATTGGATGATCTTAGGACACAGGGCGATATCAGCAGGGGTGTCCCCTTGGAAAGCGGCGGCATGTTGAGGATCGAACTCAACTGCGAAGACGTGAAACTTCCGGAATGCTGGGATCCCAAAAAGAACGACAACAGGGTGCTCAAGGTCTGTCTCGGTCTAAAAAAAGAAGGAAACAACATAATACTAATTTCAAAAGATATTTTTGAACGCATCAAAGCCGAAATTGTGGGGGTCACGGCACAGGATTTTTATGCCGAGCAGGTCCCCGTATACGACGACCAGTACACAGGCCGGACGACGGTTTATGCGGACGATGGTAAAATCAACGGGTTTTATGAAAACGGATATATGGACATAGGCGACATATATACGGATTATGAAAACCCGCAGGCCGGGATGGATTCCCTGACAGTCAACCAGTTCCTCATCATAAACTCCCTCACCAACGGCAATCACTCGGCACTGGGCCGTTTCGACGGCGAAAAGGTGGTGAAGCTGCGGTTTGCAAAGGAGCATCCCTTCGGAGTCACTCCCAGAAACGCAAACCAGAAATTCATACAGGAGGCTTTGATGACCGATTCGATAAAAGCCCCCCTTGTCATCTTGAAAGGCCCTGCCGGAACAGCCAAGACTTTCTACTCGCTTGCTGTAGGGCTTCATCATGTGCTTGATGAAAAGCTTTACAGGAAGATACTCGTGTGCAGGCCTAATGTGAAGATGGATGAGGACATCGGATTTCTTCCCGGCACGGAGCAGGAAAAAATCGCACCCTATCTTCGTCCTGTAATAGACAATCTTGAAATCCTGCTCGACTCGGAAAATCACGACAAATACGTTCACGAGCATGAATTGCGGGATAAAATACAGGAGCTGTTCGACAGGAACATAATAAATACCGAGGCCATAGCATTTATACGCGGCCGTTCAATCGTCGGTCAGTGGGTGATAATAGACGAAGCGCAGAACCTCACCCCCAAACAGGTCAAGGGGATAATAACCCGCGCGGGATCGGGCACCAAAATCATTCTTGCCGGAGACCCCTTCCAGATAGACCACCCGTTCCTTGACACCAGGACCAACGGCTTGTGCTTCGCGGCTGAAAAGATGAAAGGCAGCCCCCTTGCATATCAGCTTTCATTGACGGACGAGGACTGTGAAAGATCGGCGCTTTCTTCGGAAAGTTCGCGCAGAATGTGATTGTAAAGAAATAATATGTGCAGACAGTAAAGGAAAGGAAGGACTTGATATGACAAAAGTCAGCAGGATTGAATACGGCGGATGGGAAAACTGCGTAAAGATAGAAAACGGCATAGTTGAACTGGTTGTAACCGCCGATGTGGGACCGAGGATAATAAGATACGGATTCACGGGAGGCGAAAACGAGCTTTGCGAGGTGGAAGAGCAGATGGGCCTCACCGGCGGTGAGGAATGGCGCATATACGGCGGTCACAGGCTTTGGCACAGCCCGGAAGCCAAACCCCGTTCATATTTCCCCGACAACAACCCCTGCGAAATAGAAGAGATAGAAAACGGAATAGCCGTTTCACAGGATGTGGAATCCACAACAGGTATGAAAAAGGATATGGAAATCACACTTGATCCCGAATCAAGCGCCGTTAACATAAGGCACATGATAACGAACGAGGGTCTATGGGATGTGGAAATTGCCGCCTGGGCCCTTACGGTCATGGCGACGGGCGGTACCGAAATAGTGCCTCAAAACACAAACGACACGGACCTTCTTGCCAACAGGATGCTTTCATTGTGGCCCTATACCAAGCTTAACGACCCGCGTGTCCACTGGGGCGGGAAGTATATACTTTTACAACAGGATCCCGAAAATCACGAAGCCTTCAAGTTCGGCACGTCGAATGACTCGGGCTGGGCCGCCTATGCAAACCACGAAAACCTTTTTGTGAAAAGGTTCTTCACCATCCCCGGCGCAATTTACCCCGATTTCTCGGGCTCCAGCTACGAGACATATACGATAGATTTCATGCTTGAGATGGAAAGCCTTTCACCGCTGGTCATACTGGAGCCTTTTGAAACCATTGAGCATACGGAAAGCTGGGAGCTGCATAAAAACATCCCCGCTCCGAAGAACGAGGATGATGTTGAAAAATATATAATCCCGGTCATAGGCAAGGCTTAGTCCAGAATTTCACCCACATTGTTCAATATGTATTTGGGACGGTATGAAAAATTGTTTATACCGTCCTTGTCTGTTACGCCGGTAAGCACTAACACCGTGTCTATCTCCGATTCCGTGCCTGCAACGATGTCGGTGTCCATCCTGTCGCCGATAATTACCGTGTCCACCACATCGGTGCCCAGTGTTTTCAACGCATGCCGCATCATGAGCGGGTTTGGCTTACCTACGAAATATGCCTTCCTGCCGGAAGCTATCTCTATGGGGGCTATAAGGGCCCCGGTGGCGGGCATTATCCCCTTTTCCGTGGGACCCGTTTCATCCGGATTTGTCCCGATGAGTTTCGCCCCTTTTCTTACAAGTTCAACCGCCTTTTCTATCTTTTCGAAATTATATCCCCTGGTCTCCCCCACTATTACATATTCAGGATTGACGTCATTCATGGAAAGCCCCGCATTGTAAAGCGCGTTGGTAAGGCCCGTTTCCCCTATTACATAAGCACTGCTTCCCGGGCTCTGTCCTGCGACAAAACTTGCTGTCGCAAGGGCGCTTGTGTAGAAGTGTTTGTCTTCAGCGTTAATGCCCAGCCGCGCCAGCTTCTGTGTGAGCTCTTTGGGAGACCTTTCGCTGCTGTTTGTAAGAAAAAGGAATTCCTTGTTTTCCGCCCTAAGCCATTTCACAAACTCCGCCGCTCCGGGCATCAGGTTGTTTCCATGATACAAGACACCGTCCATGTCGCATATAAAGCCTTTTTTATTTCTCAATACTTCCATCTATTCTCCCCTTTTCAGGTATTATTCAATAATGTTTTCATTTTTGTCGGTTTTTCTTTTTTCCGACATTCTCTGCTTCATTATAACAATAAACAGGCCGGTTATGTAGATTTTGGGAAGGGTCATCATAAGGATGGGGCTGGGAAGCTCGTAATCCTTGATAAGCCTTTTCGACACTTCCATCTTAAACCGTTCCCTGCTGCTGCCGTTTTTGCCGGGGCCTTTCCCCCTCATAATCATATCGTATGTTTTAATTATCTTTCTTGCCAGCGCCTCCCTGCTGTACTCTTTCACCCTGTCAATCTCCAGGGTTTCCGCGGATATTTCCATTGCAGCTAAAAGCGCGTTTGCTTCATCGAGGGTATCCGTTGTATATTTCCTTAAGTTTTTAAAAAGCCTCCAGTTGAGAACGGATGCCAGTATACCGGATTCCTCTATCGCCTCTATGCTTTTGAAGATGTTGCCCATTTCAACTTCCGTGAGCGGATATGTGTACTTGATATTATGTGAGTCCTTTATGAAATACCTTTTACCGTAATTCTTGCCGAAAGCCTTCATTGCATCCAGATATCCGAGCCTTTGGTTCCTTCTTGCAAGCTTACGGTCGAACTCGAGCACCCATCCCACGGACGCGCTGTTGCGTATGTAT
>CAZWVS010000108.1:6952-7193 GCA_964636935.1 uncultured Clostridiaceae bacterium | reverse complement strand
TGGAACCCGAACAAGGTTTGCAATATGAAAACATGATAAACCCCGCAGTTCCACAATCCCCATAAACCGGCTTTGCCTGACCCGGTGCGCCAACAATGCGGGACTTTTGCCTAAAACCGGGCAATATGGCGTGTTTTTTCAAGCTGGTTCGGCTTTCGCCGATGTCATATCCCAAATCCCGTTACGCTCGGCAGCCCTTACTTATTACATGATACCAAATAGACCGTTATAATGAAATAGC
>CAZWVS010000108.1:0-6942 GCA_964636935.1 uncultured Clostridiaceae bacterium | reverse complement strand
GTTCGGACCGAGGGTGTTCAGACTGCCGAATCGCATAAAACCCGCGCTAGGAAATATGAATCAACATCCTTGCTTGAGGGCATATGAAACGGGGGCTTGTCCGCCCCCGTCTATTTAGGCAAGTACAGGCTCCCTATACTTCCGTGACTTCCTTTTCTTTTTCTTTAACAACGTCGTCTATGCCCTTGATATGTTTGTCGGTGAGCTCCTGTATGTCCTTTTCAATATCTTTTAGGTCGTCTTCGGTGATTTCACTTTTCTTTTCCTGCTCGCGATATTCATCAAGTGCTTCCCGTCTTATTTTCCTGATTTTGACCTTTGCCTCTTCTGCATGATTTTTTATTGTCTTTACAATTTCATTTCTGCGTTCTTCGGACAGCACCGGGAAGGCCAGTCTTATCACCTTGCCGTCATTGGACGGATTTATTCCGATATTTGAAGCCAGTATGGCTTTTTCCACATCACCGAGCACGGAGCCGTCCCAAGGTTGTATCACTATGAGTCTCGCATCCGGCACCGATATGTTTCCAATTTGGTTTATGGGGGTTTTCACTCCGTAATAATCCACATTGATTCCGTTTAAAATCGCCGGATTGGCCCTGCCGGCCCTTATCCCTGCAATATGTTCCCTGAAAACCTTTATCACATCATCCATGTCTTTTCTGAATTCAGAATATTCACCTTCGTACTGCATAACCAACCTCCTTTGATGGATTCAAAAACATTATCTCACAACAACATAATTAAAGGCAACCGCTATTTTTCAATGAATGTTCCGGTGCTTTGTCCCATTACGGCGTCAATTATGTTTTGAGGTTCTTTCAGCGCGAAAAGCAGACTGGGCATCTTGTTGTCCATGCATAATGAAGCCGCTGTGAAATCTATTGCCCCCAATTTCTGTTTAAGCATTTCATGATAGGATATCCTGTTTATCTTTTTAGCCTCGTGATTGACATTCGGATCGTCGGTGTAGATTCCGTCGACGTTTTTAGCAAACAGGATTATGTCCGCATCGATTTCGGCGGCCCTGAGCGCCGCTGCCGTATCCGTTGAAAAAAACGGGTTTCCCGTGCCGCAGGCGAATATGACAATTTCCCTGTTCACAAGGTGGGTGACGGCCCTTCGCCTGATATACGGCTCCGCTATCCTGTCCATGGGGATCGCGGTCATCACCCGGGTCGGGATATCCCTTTTTTCAATGGCATCCTGCATGGCGAGGGAATTTATCAAAGTCGCCAGCATGCCCATATGGTCGGCGGTCGACCTGTCCATCCCTTCGCCGTCCCTGCCCCGCCAAAAATTCCCGGCGCCGACGACAATAGCCGGTTCGACTCCGAGCTCGTATATGGCTTTTATGCTGTCTACAATCCCTTCCACCGTGTCGGCGTCTATACCGAACCCGCTGTCCCCCGCAAGCGCTTCACCGCTTAATTTGAGCAGAACCCTCTTGTATTTGGCTTTTCTCATTTCAAACCCCGCCTTTTTTAAATTAATAAAAGTATAAAAAAAGGGATACGGATATCCCTTTTTCAATTGCATTACTTGCCGGCTGTTTTCATTACTTCATCTGCAAAGTTTTCATTTCTTTTTTCGAGCCCTTCACCCATTTCATATCTGGTGAAGCGCCTTATTTTGATGTTTTCACCGATTTTCGCTATCAGTTCCGTTGTCAGCTCGCTTATGGTCTTATCCGTGTCTTTTATGAAATCCTGTTCATTCAGGCAAATCTGCTTATAGAATTTATCAAGTCTTCCTTCAACGATTTTTTCAGCTATCTTTTCGGGCTTGCCTTCATTGATCGCCTGTGTTTTGAGGATCGCCTTTTCCTTTTCGACCACGGATTCGGGAACATCTTCACGGTCCACGTACTGTGGCTTCATAGCGGCGATCTGCATTGCAACGTCTCTTGCAAACTGCTGGAAATCCTCATTTTTAGCTGCAAAGTCGGTTTCAATATTCACTTCAAGCAAAACCCCTATGCGACCGTCGCCGTGTATGTACGATGTGACGATCCCCTCGGCTGCAACCCTTCCGGATTTTTTCTCCGCCGTAGCTATTCCCTTTTCCCTCAGTATGTCAAGAGCCTTGTCCATATCGCCGTCCGCTTCTACAAGGGCCTTTTTACAGTCCATCATTCCCGCTCCTGTACTATCTCTTAAAGCTTTTACATCAGTTGCTTTTATCATTGATCTTACCTCCTTGTTCTATTGAGTCATATGTTACGCTTCGACTTCTTCATCTTCGTCGTCAGCTTCGGTTTCTTCGTCTTTCCCTGACTTTTTTTCCTCTTCAACCGCCTCTGCCTTTGCATCTTCAGCCGGTTCTGCTTTTGCTTCTTCGGCAGGCTCTGTCTTTGCTTCTTCGGCAGGCTCTGTCTTTGCTTCTTCGGAAGCTTTTTCCTCAACCTTTTCGGCTGCTTCTTCGTCCACGCTGAACTGTTCGCCCTGATTGGCTTCGATAACCGCATTGGCCATGATTGAAGCTATGAGCTTGACCGCCCTTATGGCATCGTCGTTGCCCGGTATTATGTAGTCGATTTCATCGGGATCGCAGTTTGTGTCCACGATAGCGACTATGGGTATGTTCAGTTTCTTTGCTTCAAGAATGGCGTTTCTCTCTTTTTTGGGGTCGACTATGAACATTGCGTCCGGAACCCCGTGCATATCCTTGATGCCTCCGAGATTGCTTTCCAGCTTCTCCATCTCGTGTCTGAGCCTGATGACCTCTTTTTTGGGAAGAAGGTCGAATGTTCCGTCCTCCTCCATCACATAGAGCTCTTTCAGTCTTGCTATTCTCTTTTTGATGGTTTTGTAATTGGTCAGCGTTCCGCCAAGCCATCTGGTTTTAGCATAAAACATGCCGCACCTTTCGGCTTCTTCCTTTATGGAATCCTGTGCCTGCTTTTTTGTGCCGACAAATAAAACCTCTCCTCCGTTCATAACGGTATCCCGTATGAAAGCGTAGGCTTCCTCGATTTTCTTGACGGTTTTCTGCAGGTCGATTATGTAGATCCCGTTTCTTTCCGTGAAGATGTATTCCGCCATTTTGGGGTTCCATCTCCTTGTTTGGTGCCCGAAGTGAACTCCGGCTTCCAAAAGCTGTTTCATTGATACTACTGCCATGTTTTCCTCCTGTTTTTTCCTCCACGGTTTTCATTTCCAAAGGATACCAAGAAAAGGCAACAACCTCCG
Source organism: uncultured Clostridiaceae bacterium (assembly GCA_964636935.1). GTDB lineage: Bacteria > Bacillota > Clostridia > DUPQ01 > DUPQ01 > JAFGQE01. The sequence continues at coordinate 3,751 of CAZWVS010000108.1, read as the reverse complement.
GATCCGTCCGTGTGTGTATTCGGTTTATTATTATATATGCAAGAGCCCTTTAAATCAATACCCAAATTCTTGTTCTACATTATGTCCTCCGGGCGAATGACACATTTTCCCGGATTGGATGCCGGAACAGCCGGCACGGGCGTATGAGCCGCGCTTTTTACCGGATTTTGCCTGTACGCCTTTGCTACCGGCTCATCAATCCGGCCATGGCGGGTTTGACGTCTGCAAAAGCGCAGGCTTTATGGCGTCAATGAAAAAATTACTTGCCTGTTGGTGTTATTTTTGGTAGAATATCAAAGGCACGTCGATAAACGTGTCAATAACAGACCGCATGGCGAAGGAGGTGCTGAAAATGGCAAAATGCGAAATATGTGAAAAAGCTACAGTATTCGGTAATAACGTCAGTCATTCCATAAGAAGGACTAAAAGAACGTGGAAACCCAACATCAGAAAGGTTAAAATCAATGATAACGGCACCGTGAGGACTGCTAAAGTCTGCACAAGCTGCCTTCGTTCCAACAAAGTGGAAAGAGCGTAAATTCCATTTAACCGAAACAAAAGGGCTGTCCTCGAAGACAGCTTTTTTTATGTCTTGAATTTTAGCCGATGCGGTAAAACTCCGTGTTGTTCCGCCCCCCCTATATGATTTTTCTATAATAGTCGCAGTTTTCTTTTATCACACAGTTTTCGCATAGGGGCCGCCTTGCGCCGCACACGGCACGGCCGTGGGCGACAAGCCAATGGGAAAACACGGTCCAAAGCTTCTCCGGTATCGCCTCCATGAGGTCCTTCTCCACTTTCTCCGGATTTGTCTCGTTTGTGAACCCCATCCTTCTTGACAGCCTCCCCGCATGGGTGTCCACTATGATTCCGGGGATTTCATATATTTCACCCAGGACGACATTTGCGGTTTTCCTTCCCACACCCGGAAGTTTCAACATGTCCTCCATGTTGTCGGGGATCCTGCCGCCGAAATCCTCGACTATCATTTTGCAGCATGCTTTGATATTCCTTGCCTTATTTCTGAAAAACCCCGTCGACCTTATCATCTCCTGCAACTCGATTATATCGGCGTTCATTAAGTCGGCTGCCTCAGGATATCTTTTAAAAAGAGCCGGGGTAACCTTGTTCACCCTTTCATCCGTGCATTGGGCGGATAGCTGTGTCGACACAAGAAGATGCAGGGCGTTTACGTAGTCCAGCGAACACGAAGCCCTGCCGTATTCCTCCGCCAGAGCTTCAATTATCGCATTTTTTCTTTTTTCATCCATCAATAGTTTGCGTCTCCCAGAACTAGGGGAATGTCTATGTATGTTCCCCCTTCGGTGGTTTCATCGGGTCTGAAGACAGTCATTGTTATCTCTTCCCCCGGTTCGTATTTGTTCTTTTCGGCAGCAAGGTCGTCGAACGTCTTTATCCTGACCCCGTTGACCTTGGTTATTATGTCCCCTTCCTTGAGTCCGGCTTCTTCCGCTGGAGTGAAGGGCCCTACCCTAACAATCAAAGCGCCTTCGGGATATCCGGCCTCTCCGGCCGCTTCTTCATTATATTCGGTTGAAATGGAAACCCCTATGTTCGGTTTTCCCCTGCTGACGAATCCGCTTTCCCTCAACTCGTCAACTATCTCCATGGCTTTGTTGACAGGAATTGCAAAACCAAGCCCCTCATATCCGGTGCTTACGATCTTGAGTGTGTTTATGCCAATCAGCTTCCCTTCGGAATTGACAAGGGCGCCTCCGCTGTTCCCGGGATTTATTGCCGCATCGGTCTGTATCAGATTTAGCCGCTCCTCGTTGTTCGCATCGGCCGTGGTGTCATATATCTCCCTGTTGAGTCCGCTGATTATTCCGGATGTCACGGAGCCCATGTACATCATGCCTCCCGGATTTCCGACTGCAACAGCCAGCTCTCCAACCTTCAGATTTCCTGAATCCCCTATTTCTACGGGGGTGAGCCCCGATGCGTCAATCTTTAAAAGTGCAAGGTCCGTCACTATGTCCCTGCCTATGATTTCAGCTTCATAAGGTGTGTCGGTTTCATCGTTGACATATACATTGATCGATGCGGAGTCATATTTTCTGTTGGTGTTTTCCATGACGGCGTTTTCAATGACATGGTTGTTGGTGACTATATATCCGTCTTCGGAAATTATTATTCCCGAGCCTTCACCGATCCCTTCGTTTTGAAATCCGAAGAAATAATTGGTATACGGGTAGGTTATCCTTATCCCTACGATCGAAGGTATGACTTTCTCAGCTATCGCCTCAACAGGCGATGCCGTTTCGCTTTCGATGATTTCAACACGGTTTATTATTTCATTTTTAGGTGTATCCTGCGAATCATTCGCCGAACTGCCGTCCTCCCGACTTTCCTGTCCGTCAAAAATCGATCTGATGTCGATGTCGTTCACCGACAGAAAATAGCCGATTCCCGCAACGCCGGTTGAAAATCCCAATACAAGGCTAAGGAATACCACAAGCGTTATCAGCAGGGCGCGGTTTGTTTTCTGAGATCTATCTTTTCTTTTTTGATTTTTTTCATATTCTCTGTAATCATCCATATGTTTGGCACATCCTTCCACACAATAATTCAAGTGTATATTTATATTTTACCCTTCATATCTTCATTTACTGTAAAAATTCTATTAACAAATATTCTCCGGGTGTTTCAAATACCCTGCTGCACGGTGAAAACGAATTCCGTCCCGACACCCTGCTCGCTGCTGACATCGATTTTTTCGCCGTGGGCGTTTATGATCTTTCTGACTATTGCCAGCCCGAGACCCGACCCTTTCCGGGAAACGCTTCTCGCCGTGTCGACCTTGTAAAATCTTTCCCATATCAATTTAAGTTTTTCAGGCCCGATCCCCGGTCCTTCATCTTTGATTCTTACCGATATTTTATCTTTCAAGGCCCTGGTGCTTATGTAAATGCTTTTACCGGCGGGTGTGAATTTGATGGCATTGTCAACCAAATTGACTATTACCCTTTCCATATCGTCCCTGTTTGCAAGCACCATCGTCCTCATGTCTTCAAAATCGACATCGATGTGCAGGTCTTTATTATTTATTTCACCTTCAAGATATATGATGACGTGCCTTATAAGTTCATTCAGGTCAAAAATATCCTTTTCAACGGGTTTTTCCTTATTGTCAAGCCGTGTAAGGATCATGAGGTCGTTTATCAGCCTGTTGAGCCTTCCCGCTTCCGTTTTGACAATTTCAAGATAATGCCCTTTTTTGCTTTCCGGTATTGTTCCGTCCAGCATCCCGTCCACAAATCCCCTTATTGAAGTTATGGGGGTTCTCAGCTCATGGGATACGTCGGATATGAAAGTCTGCCTTGACCGCTCCAGGTTTTCAATCTGGTCCAACATGTCGTTGAACGTCACGACCAGTTTGCCGATTTCATCTTTTCTGCCGGGATCTTCGATTCTGGCGCGGAAATCGCCTCCGGCCACTTTTTCAGCTGTCTCCACCATACCTCGGAGAGGTCTGCTGAACGACTTGGAAAACAATAGGATCAAAACCCCCGCCGCGGCCACGGCAAGCATCCATGGTATCAGGTATGCAGTAAATATTTCTCGTCTGACAACCATCAACTCTTCCTTGGGAAGATGGATATATATACCGATTTTCGAATCGTCCACCGAATCCCGGTCATTCAATTTGAATGTTTTTATGTATGTGAGGCCGGGCTCGCCGTCTTCGTCCAGATATATGTCGGCAAATGCTTTTGTGGCGGTCATTTCA
>CAZWVS010000107.1:0-7234 GCA_964636935.1 uncultured Clostridiaceae bacterium | reverse complement strand
CCAGTCACTCCGACCAAAAGGGGGTTGTCCGACGGACAACCCCCTTTTTTTAATCATATTAAATTACAATCATATGAAGTGTTCATCGGACACCCCGCAAGTGCCCTAATCAATCGATATGAAAGAAAGCTCGTCCGTAACTTGGATCCAGGTGTTTCCCGGATTCAGGACTATCTCGTTCCCTTCCGGGTCTTTAAAGACCGTCGGCCCCAGCCGTTCCGATTTCTCCCATGTGATTTCGAAATATCCGCCTGCGCTTATGAGATAACCGCCGCCGCTTCCCAGCATGTCGATTTCCAATCTGCCTTCATTGTCCCCGTCTATGATCCGGCTTGATGTTTTTTGGATTATGATATTTGTGACACTCACCTGTTTTCCCGTGTTCCTGTCGATTTGCGGTTTGCCGTTTCTTTCCCTGAGATAGGCCATGTTGTTTGCATCGTATGTGTAATCTATGTAATTCACATCACAGTAGGAAATCCTCACATCCGTCGCTTCCATTCCCTCCGCCGGGGTTTCTGTTGCATCTCTGTAAACAGGTACGATTCCCGTCTGTGTTGTCCGGCTTATCCCTTTTTGTTTCATGAATTTACCGATTTTATCCCCCCATGTATAAGTGTCCTGCCAGTCTTTGGGGTTGTCCGTGATGTCTGCGAATATGGGCCATGCGTTTATCATGGCATTGAAATCTATGATGCCCGGGGTGTCCCTCAAGTCCCTAAGCGCCTGCGGGCTGCCCCCCACATGACAAAAAACCGCATCGAAGGGGGCGAAGCAGTCAAGCATATAGTCCCTTGCGCTTCTCACCGGTCCGATCATATCCACATCCACGTCCCAGAAAAATGCGAGATACCTTGTGATTCTAAATTCCACCGGTATTTCATAAACCAGCTGCGCCTGTCCGATCCCTCCCTGCGGAAGAGGCTTGCTCCCCTGGTTGTCTATGCTTACGGCCCAAGGCCTGACACCTTGCTCGGGTTTTACGAAAACCTCCGGTGCAGGCGTGGGTTTTGGTGTAGACGTAGGTGCGGGTACAGGTGTAGGCGTGGGTGTAGGTGTAGGCGTAGGTGTAGGCGTCGGTGTAGACGTAGGTGTAGGCGCAGGTGTAGGTGTAGGCGTCGGCTTGACGCTGTTTGAAATAACCGGTGTGGCCGTCGGGCCGGATTCCGGGGTATGGATCCCGGTTTCCTCACTTGCCTGCGCACAGGATACGGCTCCCGCCATTATCACCGCAGCCAACAATATCAGTAGAATCTTTTTCATTTGCACCCCTTTTAGTCAATTCATGTATCCTGAATCGGAAATCTTTTTTTCAAATAAATCAATAACCTCTTTCAGTTCGTCTTCATCATCCACGCTTTCCAGCCTGTCGAAATCAGCATCTTCGGTGAATTTAAAAATATATGAGACCTCGTCGGATTCTTCCGCGCTTTGCAAAAGCACGTACTTGTCTCCGGAATACTCGATCATGTCAACCACCTTCATGTCCACCATGGCTCCGTTTTCATCTTCAAGTGTTATTATTCCCTGTTCGTCGTTCATTCCTGTTTACTCCTTAATCATATGCTGTCAAGATAGGACTGCAGTATATGGCATGCGGCGGCCCTGTCTATCGCTTTTTTATCTTTCCCGGTCTTTTTGCCTTGACTGTGCAATGTCCTTATTGCCGAACTGCTTGTCAGCCTTTCATCCCACATCACTATTTCAATATCGAGCCTCTCCCTAAGCTTTTGTGCGAATTTTTCTGTTTCCTTCGCCCGCCCGCCGTAGCTTCCGTCCATGTTCCGGGGCATCCCCAAAACAATTTTCCCGGCTTTGTACTCATCAACAAGGGAAGCTATGTGCTCCACGGGTTTTTCAATATCCCCGTGCCACACATAGGTTTCCAATCCCGACGCCAGAAAACCCGTTGCGTCGCTTTTTGCCAGACCGATTCGCCTGTTTCCGAAATCTATGCCTAATGTTATCATTCACACCTCAAAATATTTTCAATGCGAACCCGGGACATGCCGCACAGCAATATCCGCAGAGTATGCACTTTTCATGATCTATCGCAAGCCCGTCCGCCCTCATTGCCAGGGCTCCCTGTTTGCAAGCTTGAATGCACCTTCCGCATTTTTCACACCAAAATTCTACATGTAAAGCTCTTTTTTGTAAAGAAACCCTTGTTTTTACATCTGCGGGAACTTTTCCGGTTTCCAAATAAGCAAGGTTCATATCCACTTCGTCAATGCTTTTCATACCGATTGCCAAACTTGCGACCCCTTTGTTCGCAAGCACGAAATCCATTGCCTCGAAATATTCCTTGATCAGGCTCCCCCCACCCAGGGGTTTCATGGAAAAAATCCCTTTTCCGGCTGAAGAAGCGTTTTCTATGGCCTTTCCCATTTCAAACGCGTCTCCGTCCCCTATGCCTGTTCCGGATTTATTGTATAGGGGGTGTATGACATCTATTTCAGGCATTTTGGCGGCTGCTTTGACCACTTCTATCCTGTGCGTTGAAACCCCCACCGCCTTTATATTTCCCGCTGCTTTTTGAGCTAGGTAAAACTCCAGCGCCTCCCTGTGCCCTTTTAAAGTCAGTCTGCTTTCCTGTTCATGGAGCATGAAAATATCTATCATGTCCCGGTCAAGCCCTTTTCTGGCCTCTTCGAAGGCCTTTTTGGCGCTTTTTTTATCATAAGCATAGGATTTTGTCGAAACAACGGGGTCGACGCCGGACTTCCGGGCCGCTCTTTTGATATATTCATAAGTGCCGTACAATTGGGCTGTGTCAATAAAATTGATGCCCCTGCTGAACGCATAGGCAATGATTTCACTTCCACGGTCGTAATCCATGGCGCATTGGAGAGGCCCCACGGTCAGCGATCCAAAGCAAATTCGCGAAACCTCGATCCGGGTGTTCCCGAGTGTCACATGATTATCTGTTTTTGAGATAATAACTTACCAGTTCCTCGATTATTTCGTCTCTTTCAAGTTTCCTGATTGCATTGCGCGCACCGTTGTAACTTGTTATATAAGTAGGATCGCCTGACAAAAGATAGCCTGCAAGCTGATTCATGGGATTGTATCCCTTCACTTCGAGGGCGTTGCAGACAAGTACAATGATATCCCTCGCCTTATTCGGGGTATCCAGGTTCATATTGAATTTTTGTGTTTCTCCGGACATGTAATCCCTCCCTCCGCTGTTAGGCTACAACTATATTATTATATACCCTTGTCCCGTTGCAAGCGTCCTTTAACAAAATTATCTTCAATTTGGCATATTTCGACCAAAACCATGTCGTTTTGACTCACATTATGGGTTTCCGACGGGAAAACAACCTTTATGTATTCACTCGTGTGACCATGAAAAAATCCCGGCATGGAAGGCGTTTCCTCCTCCACCAGAACAGGTACCATCCGGCCGACAAACTGCTTTAAATATCTGTTTGAAGACTCTTTCGCAGCCATGGCGAGTTTTTCAGCCCTCTCCTTTTTAATCCCGGCGTTAACCTTCGGTCCCATTTTCCAAGCCGCCGTACCCTTGCGTGCGGAAAACCGGAAAACATGGACCTTGAGGAAATCGAAACTTCTTACAAGATCAAGGGTTTCTTCGAACTGCTCCTCTGTCTCTCCCGGGAATCCCACAATGATGTCTGTTGTTATTCCACAGCCCGGCATATTCCCCCTGAGCAGGCCGACGGCTTTTTCGTAATCCGCAATTGAATACTTCCTGTTCATTCTCCTCAGCACGGTGTCGCTTCCGCTTTGAAGCGATAGGTGGAAATGTCTGCAAAGACCTGGAACCCGGGAAGCCCTTTTTGCGAAATCCCCGTCGATCGATGCGGGTTCAAGGGAGCCCAGCCTGATTCTTCCGATTCCGGTTTTCGTCGCAATTTCCTCTATGAGGCTTATCAGGCTTTCGTTTTGCAGGTCTTTTCCGTACGAATCAAGATGTATCCCCGTAAGCACGACTTCTTTGACACCTTTTTGTGCATACTCCCGGATTTCCCGGATAATATCGTCGCTTGCCCTGCTCCTTGAAGGTCCTCTGGCATATGTGATTGTGCAGTACGAGCAGTAGTTGTCGCATCCGTCCTGAATCTTTATATATATCCTTGTCCTTGTATCCTGAAGTGAAAAAACCTTCTGCCCGAATTCAGTCCTGCCGGATATGTCTTGGGAAAACACCCCTCCGCAATCTCCGTATTGCTCCACAATATCGACGATATTGCCTTTTTCGATGTTTCCGGTGACCAGGTCCGCTCCGGTTTTTTCAATTACGGCATCCGCTTCCAGCTGCCCGAGACACCCCGTTGCCACGACAAGCGCCTTCGGGTTTATTTTTTTAGCCCTGTTCACCGCCTGTCTGGATTTTGCCGCAGCGGTTTTGGTTACGGTGCAGGTGTTTATAACATATATGTCCGCATTAACGGAAAAAGGCACACTCTCATAACCCCTCTGATTGAAAGCCCTTTTCATGACATCCGTATCGTATTGGTTGGCTTTGCATCCGAGGGTCATAAAGGCAACCCTTTTCATTTTTCAGCCGCCTTAAGGGTGTTCTCAAGGAGCATCGCCCTGGTCATGGGGCCCACTCCCCCGGGCACAGGGGTTATGGCGCCGGCGACTTCAGCCACATTGTCATAATCGACATCGCCAACGACTTTCCTGCCTTCGAGCCTGTTCATCCCCACATCGATGACCACCGCTCCGGGCTTTACCATATCAGCGGTTATGAGGTTCACCCTGCCCACCGCCGCAATGACAATGTCAGCCCTTCCCACCACTTCCTTCAGGTCTTTTGTCCTGGAATGACATATGGTCACTGTTCCGTGTTCCCTCAATAGGAGCATGGCCGTGGGTTTGCCCACTATGTTGCTTCGGCCTACGACCACACACTCCTTTCCTTTTACTTCTGTTCCCGACAGGTGTATGAGCTCCATCACTCCCGCAGGTGTGCAAGGGATCATCCCTTCGACCCCGGTTGCAAGTCTGCCTACATTTATCGGGTTGAATCCGTCCACATCCTTTTCAGGTGCTATTCTTTCAAGAACCTTTGTCTCGTCTATGTGACCGGGAAGCGGAAGCTGGACCAATATCCCGTGAACCCTGGCGTCTTCATTGAGTTCGTCAACCAGTTCCAAAAGCTCTTTTTCCGATATGTCGGCGTCCCTGAGGTGTTCGAAAGATGTGATACCGACGGATTCACAGTCCTTTTCCTTCATTCGCACATAAATCTGGGATGCGGGGTTTTCCCCGACAAGCACAACGGCCAGCCCCGGTTGTATGCCCTTTTCATTTAATTTTTGCACGCGCTTTTTTACATTTTCCTTTTTATCTTTTGCCAGTTTTTTCCCGTCAAGTATTTTAGCCTTCATTGTTCACTCCTTTTTCATCATTTTCCGTGGCAGCCTCTGTTTTCTTTTTATACTTCTCCATGTATTCATCCACCTTGCGTCTTTCCCATTCCTTGCCCAGGAAGACGGAGACCGCATGGCTGGCCACGCCTATGCCCCAGCCGAATATTACAAATACCGGCCAGAACGGCCCTCCCCAAAGAAAGAGGGACATTGCCGATAAAAAGACGCATACCATTATATATACGACCAAATGCTGATAAAAGCCCCTCTTTTCCTTGACTTCCCTTACAGCCCTCTTGTATTCGTTTTCATTATAGTCCATATCCATACCTCCGGTTTTATTTATTGGAAGTCCTCCGGATTATTTGCGCGGAGTTCCTCCCATTCCTCTCTTGAAATCATGACCTGCCTTGGTTTGCTTCCTTCAAAGGGACCCACTATGCCCCTTTCCTCCATCTGGTCGACTATCCTTGCCGCTCTTGCATAACCGACGCGAAGCTTTCTCTGAAGGTATGACACCGAAGCCTGTCCCGCCTCTATCACCTCTTCGATTGCAGCGGTCAGCAACGCATCCACCTCCTCCGACACGTTTCCCGTATCGGAACTCCCCGTGGTGTTTATTTTATCTATAACATCCTCATCATAGGCGGTTTCATCGCTTTGTTCTTTTATGAACTTTGTCACCTTGACAATCTCATTGTCGCTGACATAAGCCCCCTGGACCCTGATGGGTTTTGTCAACCCGATCGGGTGGAACAGCATATCACCCATTCCGAGAAGCTTTTCCGCCCCTCCCATGTCGATTATGGTTCTCGAATCAACCTGTGACACTACCGAAAACGCTATCCTGGAGGGTATGTTGGCCTTGATGAGACCCGTTATTACATTTACGGAGGGCCTCTGTGTGGCTATGACCAGATGCATGCCTGCGGCTCTTGCAAGCTGGGCGAGCCTGCAGATCGAGTCTTCCACCTCTCCCGGCGCCGAGGCCATCAAATCCGCAAGTTCGTCGATTATAATCAGTATATGCGGCATTTTTTCGCCGTCTTCGACCGATTCCATCTTCTTATTATATGCCGCTATGTCCCTTACGTTCTCCTTGCTGAAGCTGTCATATCTAGAAGTCATTTCGACCACGGCCCAGTTGAGCGCGCCCGCGGCTTTTTTCACATTGTTGACAACGGGGATCAAAAGATGCGGTATCCCGTTGTAATTGCCAAGCTCGACCTTCTTGGGGTCTATCATTAGCAGTTTCACATCGTCGGGCGAGGATTTATAAAGTATCGAGGTTATTATGCAGTTTATGCATACGCTTTTCCCCGAACCTGTGGCTCCCGCTATGAGCATATGCGGCATTTTCCCTACATCCGCTATTATCGGTTTTCCCGAGATGTCTTTTCCTATGGCTATGGCCACAGGGCTCTTGTGATTAACAAAATCCTTCGCAGCCAATATCCCCTTCAAAGAGACAACCGCCTTTTCCTTGTTCGGAACTTCGATTCCGACTACGGCCTTTCCCGGAACCGGTGCTTCTATCCTTACATCCCTCGCAGCCAGGTTGAGCGCGATGTCATCTGCCAGGTTTGTGATTTTGCTCACTTTGACACCGGTCTTGGGCTGAAGCTCGTACCTGGTGACCGTCGGTCCTTTGGAATAGTTTACAACAGTGGCCTCCACACCGAAACTTGACAGGGTTTCTTCAAGCAATGTCGCAATCTGTTCGCAGTTGTCGCCTCCGCGGCCGTCGCCCGAGTAGTCGTCCAGCAGGCTCAGCGGCGGGAATATGTATCCCTTCGAATTCTGTCTGGGCTTTGATTCCTCTATTTCCTTCGCCGTGTTAACGGCCTCTTTTTCCACTTCACCGTCCTGTGCATTCTTCTTCTTGAAAG
>CAZWVS010000106.1:0-7239 GCA_964636935.1 uncultured Clostridiaceae bacterium | reverse complement strand
CCTTTCCCGTTGTGATCAGCGGGGACGCCTGCTGTCGAGATGCAACAGATAAGGTTATTGACGAAGTACTGCGCCGGGGTATGATACTGGCCGTGTTCAACCGTGTGGAAATTGCGCCTGATATATATAACTCAGAGCGCAACTCGGGTATCTACCGCGTCTACCCGGAAGGGGAATACGGAGCCCTGTCGGCATGGGCGTGGGGATACCACCGTTGCGTTGACGCCCTGGTTGAAATGGATATTGCAGACGCTTCACGCATAGCTGTAATCGGCCATTCAAGAGGAGGGAAGGCGACTTTGCTGGCGGGGGCCACCGATGAGCGCATCGCTCTTACGGCTGCCAACAATTCCGGTTCCGGAGGGGCCGGATCTTACCTGCTTCAAGGACCCGGATCCGAAACACTGGCCGATACCGACCGGGCGATACCTTATTGGTTCGGACCCAAGATCAGTGAATACGTGGGCAGGGAAAACGAACTGCCGTTTGACCAGCATTTCCTAAAAGCGCTTATTGCGCCGCGTCGATTGCTGACAATGGAGGCCCTTGGGGACCTTTGGGCGAATCCGACGGGCACATGGCAAACACATGAGGCCGCCCGTGAAGTTTACAGGTTTCTCGGGGTTGAAGACAGGATAGGCATCCGGTATCGTGAAGGCGGACACCGCCTGGGGTGGGGGGATTGGGGTGCATTCCTCGACTTCATGGAGTGGCAGCTATGTAACAAAGCGTGTGATACCGACTTCAATTTCAACCCGTTCCCGGATTTGCCAAAAGGCTTCTCGTGGTAAACAACAACAAAACCATAATGCAACAAAAACTACAGCTTGCGAATCGCCTTGCAGGGATTTCCCACAGCCAAACTGTCCGAGGGTATATCCTTGGTGACAACACTACCCGCGCCGATTACGCTGTTATCGCCGATTGTAACACCCGGCAGTATGAGGACGCCTGTTGAAATCCAGACATTGTCACCGATTGTGACCGGGTACGCATATTCCAGACCGGCAATCCTTTGTTCCACATCCATGGCGTGCACTTCCGTTATTATGTAGACTTCCGGGGCTATGAAAACATTGTCTCCTAGCGTTATTTTCCCGTTGTCCATGAGCTTGCAGTTCACATTGAGAAAAAAGTTGTCGCCTACAGAGGTATTGTATCCGTAAGTGCAAAAAAGCGGTTGTTCCACAACGCAGTTTTTTCCGGCGCTTCCCAGCAATTCACGTATCGCGGCCTGGCGGGCGATGCGGTCAAGCGGAGGCATATGTTGTATTCGTACAGTTTTTCAATGGTGACATCACGGTCAGCAACAAGCTCGGGATCGCCGGGCTGGTAAAGCATACCGGCATGTGATTTTTCTTTTTCGGTCATTTTACACCTTCTAAAAATAATATATATTCAACCTTCAAAACATACCCACATCAAAATGTCCATGACATAAGACTTTATCCAGCCGTAGTGTGCAGCATTGGTTTCAGACTCAAATAACAGGAGCAAAACGTTACTATACTATATTATTCTACTTGAGAAGGATAAATATATCGCTAAGTTTTTCAGATTTGAGTGAAATCAAAGGCATTTGTTCTGACAGAATTTTTCAATTAAATGAAACAGCGAGGAAAAAGAGTGGGTATGGAAATTGACGGTAACGGTTATTGACATATGTCAATTACGGTGGTATGGTTTTAAATAGTGACAATGACAAGTATATATAAGGTTGGTGTAAAATGCCTTGGATTAAACAGGAAAATTGTGCGGGATGTGGAATATGTGTTGATAAATGTTCTTTTGGAGCCATCAGCATTCAAAACAGGAAAGCGGTGATGGACGATTCATTATGCGTCCGTTGCGGGGTTTGCCATAGTGTCTGTCCTTTTAATGCGATTAGACACGACTCGGAAAAAATTCCCCTTGAAATCGAGACTAATATCAACTGGGTGAATGACCTGATGGAAAACTTTAAAACAACAGAAGAGAGAATAGCTTTTATCGGCAGGATAAAGAAGTATTTCAACAAGGAAAAAACCGTCGCGGAAAAAACACTGGAAGAGATTCAAAAAATAAATGTTTAGGATTTAAGAAAGCATAAAAAGCCCTTATAGCCAAATCTATTTATTTCAGTTTAAAAGGGAAGAAGCGGGCAAATGAATGACATGCATGGAGCTAAACTTGACAGAATCGTCAAACAGTTAAAGGAACGAAAAGGAACCGGTCCGTTAACACTGAAGAAAAAAGCTGTTTCCCACATGGTCCCCAGACCCCATAACAAAGCATATACCGACGAGAAACTCGACATCAGCGACTTCGATGAGATCCTTTCCATTGATCCCGATAAGCGAATTTGTGTTGCGGAACCCGGTGTTACATTTAAAAAGCTTGTAGATGCCACTTTGGAACATGGCATGGTCCCGGCTGAAGTTTCGGAGTTTAAAACAATTACGATCGGCGGCGCAGTTGCCGGTTGTTCAATCGAATCCATGTCATACAAGTTCGGAGGTTTTCATGATAATTGCCTGGAGTACGAAGTAGTCACAGCAAAAGGGGAAATCCTGACCTGCACTCCTGACAATGAAAACAGCCTGTTGTTCCAAATGGTACACGGCACCTTCGGCACCTTGGGGGTCATCACAAAGCTTACATTCAGGCTCATACCCGCAAAGCAATTCGTCAAGGTGGAATATGAACGCTTTGAAAATCTTGATGACTACAAAACCGCCATCTGGGAACATTTTGAAAAAAGGGATCTTGATTTCATGGACGGAATCATCCATTCCCCCGATTTTTTTGTATTAAGCAAGGGAAATTTTGTCGAAAAGGCCCCATATACCCACAACTATGACTGGACAAGGATCTATTATGCAAGCACAGCCAAGCGGACTGAAGACTATCTTACGACCCCGGATTATTTCTTCCGCTATAACAAAGGTGTCACCAATGTCCACCCTAAAACACCTTTTTTAAGGTTCTTGTTCGGACGTATCGTCAATTCCAACACGGTCTTGAGGATGGCAACCGCCTTAAGGCGGTTCATACCTTCCGATATAATACCGGTCACCGTCGATACCTTCATTCCTTTTTCAAAAATCGAAGAGTTTATGGATTGGTATTTAAAAGAGGTCGACCATTTCCCGCTATGGTGTGTGCCCTACCGCGTAGCACATAAATATGAGTGGATTTCAACGGAATATATTGAAAATGTCAATGATGAACTATTCCTGGATATCGCCATTTACGGGATGCGAAGGGAAAACCCCGGGCACTACTATAAGATTATAGAAACCAAATTGACAGAATTGAAGGCGATAAAAACACTGATATCGACAAACCTATATTCAAAAGAGGAATTTTGGGGAATATGGAACAGGAAGAATTATGAAACAGTTAAAAAAAGAACTGACCCGGATAATATTTTCAGAGACCTTTTTGATAAAACCTGCAGGGCGGCACGAGGCCTGGATGACGAAAAAGAAACAAACGGGTAAAAGGAATTTTTAGATATGTCAGCAAACAATATCATCTACATATCGGGTAGTCCAAGAAAAAACAGCAACACCGACATACTTTTAAAAATGGCGTTGGAAATCACGGGTGGTGAATTCATAAAACTATCGGACCTGAATGTTCAACCCTGCAACTCATGTTGGGCATGTCAAAAAATCGAAGACTGCATAATAGATGATGACATGACGAAAAAGCTTATACCCGTGATTTTGAATTGTGACGGCATTGTTCTTGGCAGCCCTGTATATTTTAACAATGTTTCGGCGCAATTGAAAAACTTCATTGACAGGACATGGTGCATTAGGAAAAACCTAAAAAACAAAGTCGGTGGGGCTGTTGTCGTCGGTAGGAGGTATGGTGCGGAAAACGCAATAACAGCTATTGACTCATTTTTCCTAAAACATGAAATGATCATATCGAACAGAGGTGTCAGCGGAATTGCTTTTGACGAGGAAGATATTTTAAAGGACGAAGAGGCGATTAAAGCCATAGCGGCCTTGGGTGAACGCATAAATGATCTTTGCCGCATGATACGATGATTATTTGATAAGGGAGAAAGCTTGCATCAGATACCCAAATGGAATCTGATGTTATTCGGCAGTCCCGATTTCATAGATCCGACAGGCATACCCACGCATGTTTGATATGGAAGTTCCCGGTGCGGGGATTAACAGGATTGACGAAGTATGCATCAAAACAGTTATTAAAAAGCACTATTTATTAAGTGCTTTCTATGCTATAGTGATGTGTACTGCCGTAGAGAGATAGAAGGCAGCGGAGGTTTGACAATGAAAAAAGAAAAAATCACTTCAAGATTATTCGCGGTTTTCGCTATCCTTATTTTGACTATAATCATCCCGGTAACGGTTTTTGCAACGCTGCCCGAAAATAATTATAGGATAATTGCCTCAGGCTCGGATTACGAAGTGTGGACAGGTTTTAGCGGGGGCGCAATGCAAAGTTCCCATGCAAGCGTTGGGGAAGCCCTTCAATCGGTAAGCGGAACCGATCCGGCAATACAGTTCGGCGACGGAGCAACGGCGCTTACGGTCCCCACCACCGGCTCATATGTAAACATCCTGCCTGCCGGAACATATACGGGAAAAGTCGCAAGCGGCGGCGATGAACAATATCTATTCGTGGTCAAGGACGGCGCCGAAGTTTTCTTTGACAACATTGAAATCCTAAATACCAGCACATATTCATACGGGGGCAACGACTCCAGGGCGGTTCATGTGACCGGCACCGGCTCAAAATTGAACATAGGTGGAGCAGGCACAATCATTGAATCCACAAACGGTTCATGGTGCATATATAACCAAGGGGGAACTGTGACGCTTTCAGAGGGAACCGTTAAAAGCGGGGCGAACTATGCATATGCGATATATAACTATTCAGGAACATTGAATATCGAAGGCGGAACAATCATGGGGGATGGCTCGTACGCGGCCATAATGACCCGAAGCACCGTAAACATATCGGGCGGCACGGTCGAAGCCACCGGAACTATGAACGCCATCATGGTATATGGCGGGACCACCAACATATCGGGAGGGATTGTAAGCAGCGTCAATGGCAATGTAATCAATCAGCCTGTAGGCTCCAGCACGGTCAATGTAAGCGGAACCGCCACAGTCATATCGACATCAAGCGATGCAATCTATCGAACCGGCGGCACTACGAACATCACAGGAGGCACCGTAAAATCCACAGAAAGCAACGAGAGCGCCATCTTGCATAGGAACGGAAGCCTGAACATAGGGCCGGGCGCAAAGATAGCTGCAAAATCACAAAAACAGATACTTATACTTTCAATCGATGCTGACGATACGACAAGCACAACGATTGACGGCGTGACAATTTGGAATAAAAAGGATGCGGAAATCGCCATACACGGGGCTATGAACGATGCTACAGGATTTTATGAAATCAGCGGCGCAAGTGCCGGATTCGATGTGGACAACGCATCTATAAATGCATCATATATAAAAAGCCCGTATGAATTCGGCAAATGGGCGACAACCGCCGCAAGGGATGTTGCGGTGCCCGACAGCGCAAGAAAGATGATAATAGGGGACAATGATACATTCTATCTGGCTTTTGCCGTTAAAGCCGATTACAAGGTGGAACATTACAAGCAAAACACAATCGATGACAGCTACAACCTGTATGAAACGGATATTTTCACCGGCATTGCAGACACAGACGCAACCGCAACACCCAAACCCTATGAGGGCTATACAGTAAACGATTTGCATCCCGACAGTGTTGTGACAGGAACCATATTGGAAGACAACAGCCTGGTCTTGAGGCTGTATTACAGCATAAACAGCTATGATGTGACATTCAAAGACTACGACGGCACACAGCTTAAGGTGGAGGCGGTAAAACACGGAAATCCGGCGACAGCACCAACGGAGCCGACGCAGGAAGGCCATACATTTACAGATTGGGACAAGGACTTCAGCAATGTGACAAGTGACTTGACAATCACGGCGCAATACAGCGTCAACCGATATACGGTATCCTTTGAAAGCAACGGTGGAAGCGGCATAGACCCTGTAAACGCTGATTATGCCTCCCTGATACCGGCCCCTGCAAATCCTTCATTGACGGGATACGATTTCACCGGCTGGTATAAAGGGGCGGACCTGACCGACAGATGGGATTTCTCAACCGACACGGTACCTGCGGACGACATCACATTGTATGCGAAATGGATTGCAAGAAGCGACACCGCATATAGGGTGGAACACCATTTGCAGAATCTAAACGACGACAGCTACACCCTGTATGAAACAGAACTCCTAATGGGAACAACGGACACAACAGCGACAGCTTTTGCGGGCACTTACACAGGGTTCGATGAGAACACAACACATACCGGCAGGGTCGCAAGCGGTAACATATCGGGAGATGGAAGCCTGATTCTCAAACTGTACTATGAAAGAAATATCTATTCCGTCACATTCAACGACCATGACGGATCAACCATGGATTCCCAGTCGATAAAGTACGAAGGCGACGCATCTGCGCCTGCTGATCCGACAAGAACAGGTTACACCTTTACAGGTTGGGACAAGGCATATTCCTGCATCACATCCAATACGGCGGTTACGGCAACTTACGATATAAACAGCTATGATCTGACTGTCAATTACTCCATGAGTGACGGCTCCGATGCTCCCACCCGCCACACGGCAACATTAGAATACAACTCCGCCTACAGCGTGGATTCCCCTTCGGTAACCGGATACACACCCGATATCGGTACGGTCGCAGGGAGCATGGGGGATTCCGATAAGACAATCGATGTAACCTATACACCGGACACCGACATCCTGTACAAGGTTGAACATTATCAGGAAGGCATCGACGGTGAATACATAAAAATCGACACGGATGATTTGACAGGCACTACAAACACCATTGCAACAGCTAAAGCTTGCACGTTTCCCGGATTCAGCGAGAACACAACACATACCGACAGGGTGGCAAACGGCAACATCAACGCCGACGGAACAAGCGTGCTCCGGCTCTATTATACAAGGAACCTGCATACCGTCAGTTTCAGGGATTGGGACAGTTCGACACTAAAAACGGAAAAAGTGAAATATGGCGACACAGCGTCATTGCCTATAAATCCGGAACGGGAAGCATACATATTCAGAGGATGGTTCGAGGAACCTGAGGCAATGGAAGGCTTCAAAGCCGATATGCCCATAAAAAAGGATACCG
>CAZWVS010000105.1:0-7450 GCA_964636935.1 uncultured Clostridiaceae bacterium | reverse complement strand
GTTTACCGGCTTCATCGATTAATTTTTGCATGTCGTCCATTGTTCCGTATTCGGGATTTATGGAAAGATAATCGCTTATGTCATAACCGTTGTCCTCGTTCGGAGACCGGTATACGGGACTCAGCCAGATTATTCCTATTCCCAGATTTTTCAAATAGTTCAGCTTTGATATTATTCCGGGTATGTCGCCTATGCCGTCGCCGTCAGTGTCTTTGAAGCTTCTCGGATATATCTGGTAAACTGTTTTCTCTTTCCACCATTCAGACATTAATTTTCTCCTAAAATGCTGTTTTGCCCTGCCTTGTTTTGAATACCGCCATTTGTGAGCATTCTTGAATCCATTATATCAAACGGGTTGATATTGACATACTCCCACCACTAAAAAAAGAGGGGACTTCCCGTTCGTACAGTTTAATGGCTGCGGCATAAACGAGCTGTCCCCGCGCACCTCATTGTTTCATTCATTCGTTTGTCAAAAAAACAAACGTCTTCTTTCATCTCATACATTGTAACTTGCAATTAGACCTCTGCCAAGGTTGAATCCGCAGTTTTTGCAGTTGTAAATGCATTCCGACATCTTTAGGGTTTCCTTTATTGTACCTCAATTGCTGTATCTCTTTGAACTTGGAAGCTATTTCCCGACTTTGATAATCTCTTTGTCCTACTCGTTTTCCCCTTTTCATTTCATCCTATTTTACATTCAGGGCCCGGACCGGTCGTGCTTCGATATAGCCCCTATATCCCTGGGGCTCAAGCTGGAACCCGGGGGCGTCTTCGTCCGCCCATTCGTATCCGTATATCCGTGGATTGTATTTTTTCATAGCCTCCCACAGGTTTCCGATAGCTTCCGAAAAATCATCGTCATCGTACGGTTCACCCTGGAAAACCATCATTTTACAGGGAGGCAGTTCCAAAATTTCAAAGCCTTCGGGTATTTTACCCGAATAATCCGCGGGGACTTCCACCCCCTGTACATACTTCGATGTTCCGGGCTTTATCATTTTTTCGGGAAGCCACATTCCGGCGGGCTCATATATGGCCTCTTTTATGCTGGTCAGAACCCCCCATACGTCGCATCCCGCCTCTTCGCAATAATCAAAGTAATGCTCCGCCTTGACACCTCTTTTAATGATGGCTTTTCTTTTCGGTCTTTCCACGACCTGGACAAAAACAGTTGTTCCTGTGTTCTCTTCCTTTTTCATATCTTTTTCTCCTTTAAATAGATTCAGGTAGGTGGAGCGCACGTCATAAGGCATGAACAGCGGAATCGGTTCCGGCCTTGCGCTGTATTTTTTCGGGGCTATTCCGAACTGTCTGATGAAAGCCCGGGTGAATCCCTCGTGGGAATCGAACACAAAATCCAGAGCAACATCAACAACCCTTTTTTCATCGTCACGCAGTCTTAAGGCAGCCCTGCTCAGTCTGAGTGAACGGATGTAATTGAAAGGGGTCTTTCCGGTTAAGTCCTTGAACATCCGGGATGCATGCCATTGTGAATACCCCGCCGCTTTTGCAAGGTTCGCAAGGGTTATCGGTTGGGTTATGTTGGCATTTATATATTCCTGCATTTTTTGTACGGCTTGTACATTATCCTTTAGCTTCACGTCCCACCTCCTGAATCCATTATGCCGTCTACCGGAATAATTTTCTTGACCGTGCTTGCTCAATAAAATATCCCTTCAATATAATAATACCTCATATTCGGTTTCCGGTATTACATACCGTTGCTTTTTTGTACCATGAAGGTTTGCTTTTGTGTTATTATAGCCGGGTATGAAATTGGAAAGAAAAAGGATAAATGGATAAACGAAATCTGCTTAAGGGGAGCATACCCCGACATATCTTCAGGCTTGCGCTGCCTTCTATAGGTGGCATCCTATCTTTAACAATTTTCAATTTGACAGACACCTACTTCGTTTCACAGTTAGGTACCGACGCACTAGCGGCCATGGGGTTCACCTTCCCTGTTATTTTGATAGTGGGGGCGATAGCAAGCGGCATAAGCATGGGGGCGGCCTCTTTATTGTCTCGCGCAAAGGGCTCGGGCAATTTTCACCTCATGCAGCGCATAGCTACAGACGGAATTATCCTATCGGTTCTTTTTGTACTGGTTATAAGCGTGGTAGGGTTGTTTACCATGGACGAGGTTTTCACGCTTTTAGGAGCTGAACCCGATGTTCTTTTGCTGATAAAACAATATATGACCATTTGGTACTCGTTTGTTTTTGTTTTTGTAATGCCTCCTGTAACCGACTCCTGCATGCGCGCAAGCGGAGATATGCTGAGGCCTTTTCTTGTAATGCTGACCTGTGCGGTTTTTAACATAGTGCTGGATCCCCTTTTGATACACGGCTACTGGATTTTTCCGGAAATGGGAATGAGGGGGGCAGCCCTGGCCACGATAATCGCCCGCACCTTCGGCATGATTGCCACATTGTCTTTTGCCCATTTCCATCACCATTTCATATCGTTCAAGTATGAAAATGCGAAAGAACTGTTTAAATCCTGGAAAGGCATACTGATGATAGGCGTTCCGAGCATAACGGTTCTTCTGATGCCTCAGCTTCTAAGAAGCATATTGACGGCATTGGTCTCTTCCAGCGGCGGCACCGACGCAGTGGCTGCAATTGCCGTGGGCACAAGGGTTGAAAGTTTCGTGACAATGATCACATACGGTGTCGGACTGGCGCTGGTCCCCTTGATAGGGCAGAACTGGGGCGCCTGCAAATTCAACCGGGTACATGAAACAAGGAACTTTTCGATAAAATTCGCTGTGATATACGGTGTGTTTGTCTTCATCCTGGCTCTGCCCTTTGCAAAACCGGTTTCATCCATATTCACGGATGTCCCTTCTGTAATCGAGTACAGCAAATATTATCTATGGATAATGATTTTCGGGATAGTCGGTCTTAACGTGTCAAACTGGATGAGCCGGGCCTTTACAACAATAGGCAAACCCTTCTGGACCGTAGTTATAAACGTTGTGGGAATCGGTCTGGTCGTCATCCCCCTTGCTTATCTGGGTAAAGCCATCTACGGCTATATCGGCATACTCGCCGGTGTTTCACTCGGCCAGTTGATTCTTGGAACCGGTTCAGTCTTCATAGCGAACAAATACATGTAAAAGGACGGATTGCGGCAAACACAAATCCGTCCTTTATGATGAGGTTCAAACTATTCGGCTTTTTCCAAAACAACCTTTATGGTGTCATAATACAAAGTGGTCCTTCCTTCAAATCCCGAATCCGTTCCCACAAAAATCCAAAGATTCCCGTCTTCATCCGCAGTCACTTCCAAGGGGTTGCCTTCATTGTCAAGCTTCTTGATTTCATAGTCATAATCAAATTCGTCGCTCAGTTTCGCAACATTGCCGACGACAACGGTGTTCGCGCCTTCGTCGCTCTGCGCCCCTTTGTCCACGTTAAGCCTGTAGTGCGGATGCGCGCCGTCGGGATCGTCTATCACCGGCACCGGTTCCGTTCCGGCGGCTCCGACTTTGAAAAATACGGCTTCACCGGGCGCTCCGCCTATACCCACGGCTCCTTTTGGTGCGTTTGTTGCGAATTCCACATATATTTTCACATAATACGCGGTTCCCGGTTCAATGCCGTCATTTTTTGTAAGCGCCTTTTTGACAAACATGAACATATCGTCGCTTGAGTTGCTTCCACCTATTTTCAAAGCGTTGCCGTCAACCCCCGTTTCATCGGGAAGCTTTGCGTGCTCGAAAACAGTTTCGTACAATTCCCTTTCATACTCCACAGGAACATCTACAAAATCACCCGTCCATCCCTGAGTGCCGTCTTCAAAAGTGAATTCCCATTCGAGGTTCGGACTTTCTGTCACCGAACACCCGGCAATGAACACAAGCGCCATCAATATTGTGAAAATCCCTATAAATCCTTTTTTGTTTTTTTGTTGTTTCACAACTAATCTCCTTTTCATCCTTATATGCCATTTGACGGAAATATGGGGGATTTTGTTTCATGTGACCGGCTCAGCGGCTGTTTTCCCGCTTTTTCTCTTCTCCCTGGCGTTTTGACGAACTTTTTTAACCATGTCGGTGAAATAAGACAACCTTGCGCGGCGGGCATCCACCCTTGCCCTTTTGCTTATCGTCCCTTCGTCGATCCCGCCTTTTTCAACAAGGTCGAGCATCCTGTATTTGAATCGCATGCCGTTGTAAATCACAAAGGCGTAATTTGCACTCGCTTGTATTATAGGACTCATCGCGCCTATGGCTATTCTGACAAAAGGCATCTCCCTGGTGGCGCCTTTCGACACGACTTCGGCAAGCTCCCTCACGAATTCCTCTATTTCCTGGTCGAACTCCTCCAAAAGGCCCGAAACGGATGCTATGGAAAATATTTTAAAATAAATGCCTGCAAGCTCCTTTACAGTGTAACGGATGCCGAGACTTCGCGACATCCTGTATATCAACCTGCTGTTGCCCAGTATTATGGAAAGTCCGTCGATGAACGAGTTGGGCGACAACACTACGGTTGTGGTGAGTTTCAGCGCGGTTGAGTGTATCTCCCTGTCAAATTTTGAAATCCGGGTGCTCAGCATATCCCTGATTTTTCCCCTTTTCAAAATCGGATCAAGCTTTTTCTCCTTTTCAAGCATTCCTTTCCTTACATAATAATTGTACAGCCTGTTTGTGGCTCGGTGGTCCCCTTCATTCATCTTTGTTATAAGGGTGCTTGAGGGATAGGCAAAATAAGCAAGAAGCGGCCTTATAAGAAAAGCAATCACAAACCCCGCCGTCAACACATAAAAACCAATTTCAATCACTTGATTTCCGAAGCTTATTTTTTGTGCAAGCCCCACCATTCCGTTAAACATCGTCACTAGGAAATAGAAAATCACAAATACCAAAATAACTTTAAAAATTTTCATAAAAATCACCCTCCAACTGCATTATATACCTTTTCTGTTTGCATCCCCCTCAAACGGCAAGACCGTCCGGGCCATCGACACAACCGTCATTTTGATATATGCTTTTATTATATCCTTATCGGAGGCGATTAAATGAAAACTTCAAAAAACAAGCCTAATATCCTATTTATCATGACGGACCAGCACAGGGCGGAATACCTGGGATGCTGCGGTTCTGAT
The DNA here is from genome assembly GCA_964636935.1 of uncultured Clostridiaceae bacterium. Taxonomy (GTDB): domain Bacteria; phylum Bacillota; class Clostridia; order DUPQ01; family DUPQ01; genus JAFGQE01. Next base: position 2,332 of record CAZWVS010000105.1, on the reverse strand, counting down.
TTTATAAACACGCCCGCTTTGGACAGGATTGCCTTAAACGGTGTGAGATTTGACAACTGTTTTACAAACACACCGCTTTGCGCCCCCGCGAGAATCGGGCTCGCAACCGGTCTTCAACCCTGCAGGACCGGCTCACTGAACAACAGCTCATATCTTCCCCTTAGTCATCCCACTTATTATCAGCGGCTGCGGGACAACGGATACCTGGTGGGATGCGCTGGAAAGCTTGACCTGGCAAAACCGTCCAAGGATATCGGTATAAGCGGTAAAAGACCGTTTGCATATTCGCTTGGTTTCACCCATCCATATGAATGCGAAGGGAAAATGGAGGCTTCCAACAGCGAAACCCCAAGGGGTCCCTATGGAAATTTCCTTCAAGAACAAGGTCTTTTCGATAAGTTCCGAAACGATTATGAAAAAAGACGAAAGCAGGGTTGGACTGCGGGAGCGGATTATGATTCAGTTCTTCCCGAAGAGTGTTATGAAGACGGTTATATAGGCGGAAAGGCTGTTGAATGGCTTGAAAACATCGGTACTGAACACCCGTGGCATTATTTCGTCAGTTTTGTCGGCCCCCACGATCCTTACGATCCCCCCCGGTCCTTCGGCAAAAAATATAAAGGCGCCAAAGTCCCGGATCCAATACCGTGTGTAGGGGACGGAAAGCCGTCATGGGTCCAAAAACAACAAAAAGAAAGGGATTCGGAATCCATAAGACATGTGCGCCGGCAATACTGCGCTGAAATTGAGCTTATCGACTCATGGATTATGGAAATGGTTTCCGTCTTGAAAAGAAGGGGGATAATGGACAACACATATATTGTTTTCTCAAGCGACCACGGGGATATGCTCGGCGACCATGGGATGTTTCAAAAAAGCAAGCCATATGAATCCGCCATTAAGGTCCCTCTTATCGTTTCCGGACCTGGAATACAAAGCAACCGCGTGTCCGGGGCTTTAATAGAACTGATCGACATAAATCCCACCATCTGCAGGCTCGCAGGCATTCCCGACCAGGAAAACATCGATGCAAAACCTTTTGACGGGATTCTTTTCAACCACACAAAGGAGCATCGCAAAAACGTGGTGACTGCAATGGAAAATTTCAAATGTGTCAGGACAGACGAATACAAATATGTTGTCAGCTACAACGATGTGCCGGAATTGTACGACTTGAAAAATGATCCTGAGGAGCTGGTAAACATAGCCGTGGACAATCCGGAATTGGTCGGAAAACTTTCAAAACTATTGCAGTACCGCTATATGGAGGGCGGACTGCAGCGTTGAATTTTTTAATCTAATCCGCAAACTGCAGATTGTAGTAATATGCATATCGTCCTCTTCGTTTGATGAGCTCGTCATGGCTCCCCTCTTCAACGATTCTTCCATTCTCCAGGACGATTATCCTGTCTGCATGTCTGATGGTTGAAAGCCTGTGGGCCGCTATTATGGATGTCCTTCCCTTCAACAATTTTTCTATCGCCTTTTGAACCTTGGTTTCGGATTCGCTGTCCAGCGAAGCGGTGGCTTCGTCAAGAAGCAATATGGGTGCATTCTTAAGCAATGCGCGGGCTATCGCTATCCTCTGCCGCTGCCCTCCGGAAAGGGATTCGCCCCTTTCCCCCACCGGTGTGTCATATCCGTTTTCCATTTCCATTATGAAGTCATGGGCATAGGCCGATTTTGCCGCACTTATGATTTCCTCATCCCCGGCGTCCTCCCTGCCGTAGGATATGTTCTCCCGGATCGTTCCCGTGAAAAGATAATTGCTCTGCGGCACATAGGCAATTTTATCCCTGGCAAACCCCGTATTGCCACACACATCTTTCCCCATTATCTCTATGCTGCCGGATTTGACATTATAAAAACACATCAACAGTTTAAAAAGGGTGCTTTTGCCGCTGCCGCTGCCTCCGACAAGGGCTATCGTCTCCCCTTTTTTTATTTTGATGAACATGTCCTCGATAACTTTTTCGTCTTCATTATATTCGAAATCGATGTTTTGAATCATTACCGCAGGTGCGTCGGGCAGGCCTTCCCCGTTTTCAGCTGTTTCTTCCTCGGCTTTTTCATCCAGTATCTCCATCACCCTGTCGCTCCCCGCAAGTGACTGGGACAGGACGGCCAGCGAGTCGCTCAGTATCCAGTACATGTTGGAAACTCCGTTGCTTAACTGGACAACGGCCATCAGGGTTGAGAATTTCAATGAGCCTCCAAGCACAAAAATCCCTCCGATCATAAACAAACCGATAAAAGACATATTGGAGAAAAACTCATTTACTATGTTCTGGAAGGAATGCAGTTTCACCCTGCCCATTTCTTCATTATATAG
>CAZWVS010000104.1:416-7631 GCA_964636935.1 uncultured Clostridiaceae bacterium | reverse complement strand
CAGATCGAAAACCATGGACCTTACGGGATTGTCCGCCGCCAGGGACAATGTCTTTGCCGCGGCCTTTGTTTTTTCGGGATTTCTGCCGGCAATCAGAACATTCGCGCCGTCCACGGCCAGTTTGCGCGCGGTCTCGTAGCCTATTCCGCTGCTTCCTCCCGTTATGACGACGAAAGAGCCGTCAACCTTCAATGATTTGGTATTTTGTTCAGTGAACATAAAGCCCTCCGGAATTTTTCTTCACCATACAGTGTATATTATACATCAACTGACGCATGTTGTTGACAGGGACGGGCTGTTTATTGGATAATGAACTGGAACCGGAGGTGTGTTTTGGATTACAGTGTGCTTAATAAACCCGAATACAGAGGCATAGAGACAGTCAGGATTTCCGTTAACAACAACGACCTCCCCTTTTTCATCGCCAAGAGAAAGGATCTGAACAACAAGCTCCACAGGCATGAGTTCGTTCAGATTATTTATGTCGCAAAGGGGAGCACAGGCCATATTATCAATGACAATGAATTCACCCTATACAAGGGCGATATCTTCATAATGCCCCCTTACGTCCCGCACAGGTTCATACCGGGCGGAGATGCGGAGATATACGAATATGAATTCATTTTGGAATTTATAAATGAAAAGTTTTCATCGGATTACAAAGGCGACGGGTTCATGGATTTCGCCTATTTGGAACCTTTCCTGGTGGCGGAGAATAAGATAAAGCCGAGACTGAACCTCACCGGCGCCGTCCAAAGGGATGTGGAGGACATCTTCAGCAGGATCATGCTGGAATACGAGCAAAGGGACAGGGATTTCGAGCTTATGATCAAGGCTCTCACCCTGCAGCTGCTTGTCGCGGTGTCGAGGCAGTATGACAAAAGCGAGGACAATGAAGAAAACAAGCATATCTTCATGAAGCACAGGGAGTCCTTGCTCAAAACAATCGAATATATAGACAAAAACTACAACAAGCAGATAACACTTGACGACGTGGTGAAAGTGTCATTGCTTTCAAAATCATATTTCGGCTATCTTTTCAAGCACATGACCCGGAAAACATTCACGGAATACCTAAACGGCATACGCATATCCAAAGCCGTCGAATTGCTGAAAAAACGACACGACCTAAAAGTCATAGACATCTGTTTCATGAGCGGTTACAACAACGTAAACCATTTCAACAGGATATTCAAGGCGGAGACCGGATGCACACCCATGCAGGTCAGGAAGAATAAAATCTAAAAAGTGAAAAAATAAATTCCATATGCTAAGAAGACAGTGTGTTATTTGATATAATGTCAGCATACGGAGGTAAAAAAATGATTATCGATGCACATAACCATCCGGACTGGCACGGTCACAACCTGGACGATTTCCTTGCCAACATGGAGAAAAATGAAATAGATGTGACATGGCTTTTGACTTGGATTTCACCGAAAGGGGAGTATTCATCCTCGTATGGAGGGGTTTTGACCACCATGTTTCCAAACGGACCGGTTCCTTTTGAAAGGGCGCTGCACTACAAGGAAAAACATCCGGATAAATTCGTTCTCGGGTACTGTCCGGATCCCAGGGAGCCGGACGCCGTGTCGAAACTCCGTGCCGCTGTTGAGATTTACGGTGTCAAGGTATGCGGGGAGCTCAAGCTTAGAATGATGTATGACAACCCCGATGCGATACGTTTCTTCAAAGCATGCGGTGAAATGAAACTTCCCGTCATAGCGCACATCGATTATGAATTCGATTCGAAGGAAAACCATCCCTGGCCAAATTTCTGGTACGGGGGCGGCATAGAGGCATTTGAAAGAGCCGTGGCAAAATGCCCGGACACCGTATTTTTGGGCCATGCACCGGGGTTCTGGGCCCACATATCCGGAGACGACCGGTACGATAAAGCGCCGTATCCGGAGGGGCCCGTAATGCCTGGCGGGAAATTGATAGGGATGCTGGACAAATATGACAACCTATATTGCGATATTTCAGCGGGCTCGGGATGCAACGCGCTGTCCAGGGATCCGGAACACGCTTTGAAATTCATAAACAAATACAAAGACAGGATATTGTACGGTAGGGACTTTTTTGACGACAGGCACAGAAAATTCCTGGATTCACTCGACCTTGACGGGGAAACCCGGAAAATGATTTTTTGTGACAATGCGCTCAAGCTTGTCCCGTTGGATTGATTATCGGAGGAAATGATTTGAAGAAAATGAGATTCGGAATAATCGGATGCGGCGCGATTTCAAAAATGCATGCGGGGGCCATAGAGGCCGTGGAGGCCACAGAGCTTGCGGCCTGCTCCGACGTAAATCCTGAAAACCGGGAAAAATTTGCTAAAGAGCACGGTATTAAGGCGTATTCCGATGCAAATGACATGCTAAGGGATGAAACCATAGACGCTGTCAGCATATGCACCCCGAGCGGCCTTCACAAGAAGTTCTGCATAGACGCAGCAAACGCGGGGAAGCACATAGTGGTTGAAAAGCCCATGGCCCTCACTACAGGGGAATGCGATGAGATAATCGCCGCCTGCGAAAAAAACAATGTCAAGCTTGAAGTCATCAGCCAGAACAGATACAAGGAAACATTCAGATATGTTAAAAAAATCGTAGAGGACGGGGTTCTGGGGAGGATCGTAAGCGCCGACATTTACATGAAGTACTACAGAAGTCCGGAATACTACGCCACCAGCAACTGGAAGGGGACCTGGAAAATGGACGGGGGAGGCGCGTTGATGAACCAGGGAATACACGGGGTGGACATACTTTTGTTCATTATGGGCAGGGTCAAATCCGTATTCGGTTATGCGAGAACCCTGGTCCGCGATATCGAAGTGGAGGACACCGCCTCCGCAGTCGTGGAGTTTGAAAACGGCGCGCTGGGCGTCATTCAGGGCACGACATCGGTCAATCCCGGATATCCCAGAAGGCTTGAAATAAACGGAGAAAAGGGAAGTGTGACCCTCGTGGAGGGCGATATCACCGTATGGGATGTGAAGGGTATTGAAAAGCCCGATTTCAAGGTGCCCGAAGGCCATTCCTACAATGACCCGATGGCATTCGACATGGCGGGACACATACACCAGATCAAAGACCTGGTGAAGGCGGTCGCGACGGGCGGGGACACATTTGTAAACCAACACGAAGGCAGGCGCCCCGTCGAATTGATAACAGCCATATACGAATCATCGGGGACGGGCAGGAGAATAGACCTGTTATGAAAAAATTACTTATCACGGCATTCGAACCTTTCAACGGAATGGATTTGAATTCGTCGTCCATGGTTCTGGAAGCCATGCCCGATGAATTGAACAATGTCAAACTCAGGAAAATAATTCTTCCGGTGTTGTACAAAGAGGCGTTCGACACTATAAAAAACGAGATTAAAAAACTTGATCCCGACTTTGTCATATGCATGGGACAGGCCGGAGGGAGGAACCGCGTCACAGTCGAAAAAATCGCCGTGAACATCAACAGTTCAAAAACCGGGGATGGAAGAGGGGTTGTGAAGGAGAACGAACTTATAAACCCGAAAGGGGAACCCGCCTATTTTACCACGCTGCCCATCAAAAAAATGCTTGAATCAGTTAAATCCGAAGATGCCGGGATATCCTATTCGGCCGGCACATATGTATGCAACGACATCTTCTACAGGCTGATGCAGTTCATGTCCGCCACGGGAAGGAAAGCTCCGGCGGGTTTCGTGCATCTGCCCTATACCGAGCATTTTAAAAAAGAACCGCATGTTGAATTTGAAAAACAATTGAGTATAATTAAAGCAATGATTTGCACACTGGGGGAAGATGATGAACAATAGTACAAAGAAACTGACATTGACCGCTGTTTTCACAGCCCTGGTGTTTCTGGGGACAAGACTGCTGTCGTTCCCGGGTCCCGTGCCGCCGGGTTATATAAACCTGGGTGACAGTGTGATAATCCTATGCGCCGTGCTCATGGGTTCCGCATCGGCCGGATTTGCCGGAGCGGTGGGTTCGGCGGTTGCCGACATGACATACCCGGGTGGAATCATATTCGCCCCGTTTACGTTTTTTGTGAAGGGATGTGTGGGTATCATAGCGGGTATGATTGCGCGCAAAAAATCGCCTCTTAGCATAGTAATTGCATCGATAACAGGCGGGTTGGTCATGGTTGCCGGCTACTTCTTCTTTGAATGGCTCGTGCTTCCCCTCATAGACAAGACCTTCGGCATGGCCTTTGCCTTGGCCGAACTGCCTTTTAATTTCATACAGGCTGCGGTAAACTCGGGACTTGCAATACTTCTATCCATGGCCTTGAGAAAAAAAGTCAACTTGATTTAGAGTTGTGTCCAAACGCATGCGGGTTCGATTCATGTTGTGAAAATAAGGGGTTTTTCGGAATTGGTTTTCATATTCCCAGGAATTCGAGCCTGTCCAATTCCTTTTTAACGCTGTAACGTGAACGGTTGGCATAGCCGAAGTGTATCACTTCTGAAACATAGGGATCCGCCCAGCCTTCCAGAACAAGGTGTTTGGCGAAATTGACCGCAAGGTCGTCGATTTCCTTTTCATCCACGGAAAGGCGGATGAAATTCCACATCACCTCGTTGGTGAATATATGACCGCGGCTTCGAAGCATATCAATATTGTTACGGGCTTTTTCAAGGTCGTTCTCGAACATGATGGCAAGCAGCAGGGTGTTCACATAACTGCTTGAATAGGCCTCTTCGGGGATTCCCGTGAAAAGCGATGCGATTGAAAAATCATCCCATAGGGAGTTGTCTTCCAAAGCCATCCTGTTCAGCAGCCTCCAACGGAATGAATCATCAAGGGTCTTCATCCGCAGGCATGTGTCCGCTATCTCTTCAAAATTCTCAAAGAAACGGCCGGTGTACATGTGCCAGTAGGAAATGAGTATAATGGCCGGAATGTGAAGACGGTTTTCAACATAGGTCGAATGGGTTTTCTCCATGGAACGGTTAAGCAGCACCGAGGAGAAGTAGTTCTTTCTTTTTTTCTGCAGGACCGAAAGGTCCCGGGCGAGATAATATGACAAGTCCCTGACCAACAGATGGCGCAACCTCGTGTTGAACAATATGGATTCGTGATAGGAGGAATAGGTTTTCAAGGCTTTGTTATATTTGCCGGAGCAGGCATAGGCGCATATGAGCCCGACCGCCGATTTGGCCACCTCCGTGTTCCGCTTGATGGTATATCGGAAACCGTCTATTGCATCCGAATAGCGGCCTTCGTCGAGTGCGAGGCATGAATAGGCATAATAGCCCAGTATTTCCTCTGTGGTTTTATTCGGCATTCCGCTCCCTCCAAATCCGGTTTAATCGGCTTCGTCCGCGCCCGGCGAACTTTCAAGATATTCGTTGATTATCCTCTGTACATTGTCATCCTTGATTTTTATGGAAAACTCGATCCTTCTGTTTTTTGAGCGACCTTCCTCGGTTGTGTTTTCGGCTATGGGCCTAAGCTCCGAAAAACCCGCTGCGGCGAAATACCTGCCGTATTTCTCTTCAAGGGAGGGGTTGGAGCTCATGATATAGTTCAAAACGTTTGTGGAGCGCTCTGTAGATAGTTCCCGGTTGGTTTCAGTGGAACCTATGTCATCCGTGTGGCCTTCCACTGAAATCGAATCTATGACATCGCGGACTTCAGGATCGTCCAGTATTTTTTCAAAAGCGATGGACAATTCCCTCAGAAGCTGCCTGCCTTCGTCTTTGATCTCTGCGGAGGCGAAATCGAACACCAGGCTTTCCGTGATATAAAGGTTGGCGTTGTCGCCTATGACGACCAGTTTCTCCCCGGCTTCGTTGTATTCGCCCATGGTCGCCTCTATGGAGCTTTGAACCCTCTCGAAAATATCCGCTCTCAAAACCGCTATGTTCTGAAGCTTCAGGCGAAGGTCGTTAAGCTCACGGGAGTTGATTGCGATTATGTTGTTGAGTTCTTCCTGTTTTTCCGCCAAAAGCAGTATTATCTGCTGTTTGTCCCCGAGTTCCTGTTCAGCCTTTGAATATTGATCCTGAAGGCTTTCAAGGTTCTCTTCAAGAATTATGAGGAGTTCCTCTTTGTTTTCAAGCTCCTCTTCTGTCATTATGAGAATCGCCTCTTTGTTTTCCAAGTCCTGACGGGTTGCGTTTAGCTTGTCCCTTTCGTCATCCAGGTCTATCGATATGATTATGTTCTTTATAAATACAATCATGACAAGGAATAACATTACAAGCGCTATCGTGGACATTACATCGGCGAAAGACGGCCAGAAGTTTTCCGTGTCTTTTTTTGTATAATATTTTCTATTCTTGCTTTTCATTTGTTCACCTCAAACCGTTCTATTTTGTAACTTCGTCCTTGATTGCATCCAGCTTCCTGTTGATCTGACCTGTGAAAGCCCTGTTGTAGGTCATGGTCTGTTCCGGAAGGGAGGATATGGTTTGTGCAAGTATCTTTTGATTTTCGTCAAACTGCCTGACCACGCCGTCAAGGGTGACCATGGCGTCGGTTATGCTTTTTTCCAGCTTATCCGATATGTCCATTGTGCTTTCCGAGAGGATTTTTGCGAAAACCTCCCCGGTTCTTTTAGCCATTTCGGTTATTTCAGTATTCACCTCGGTAAAGGATTCGACAAATGCCGACCTTACGTTGCTTATGGTCTCGGAATTCAATTCCGCGCTTTCCTTCATGGATGACGCCAGGGTGTTGACCGAATAAACGGTTTTATCGATTTGTTCAACCAGGGATTCCATGTCATTCATCACGCTTCTGTTGAACGAGGTCATTTCGGAAGCTGCGGTTTTCACGTCCTGCGAGAACTTCTCTATGGATTCATAATTGTTTTTAATGAGATTTGCCGATTCCGACATGGATTCGGACATCTTGATGAAACTTACATCCATTATTTCAATGTTGTTCCTAAGATTGGCGTTGAATTCCGAGAAATCCCTTATGTTTTCCGCAAAGGTCACTAGGGAAGACTCGAAACGTTCCACGGTTTCGTCAAGGGTCTGCGATGAGAGGGATACATCCATCACAACGTTGGTAAGCTTGTTCCCGAATTCATTCACGGTGTCTTTCAAAGAGTTCTCGATCTTGTTCCCGAAATCAATGAAAGTATCCCTGAGTATGCGGTTCAAAATGGTATATTCGTTTTCCTTGTCTTTCGAGATTGCGACCGCTATTATATTGTCCAGGTATTCCTCGATGTTAACCATCAGTTTGTTTTTCTC
>CAZWVS010000104.1:0-406 GCA_964636935.1 uncultured Clostridiaceae bacterium | reverse complement strand
TCAAGAACTATGAATATCACCGTCAATATCACGGAAAAGGATATGCCCACAAGGCTGGTCAGGAACGCCGCCCCCATTCCTTCGGCTGCGCCTCCGAGCCGTTCGAGCACGAAGTTCCAGTCCAGGCTGCTTGATGCCCCGGAGCCCGGCAAAAGAACCCCGACAAGTTCGCTGACCGAAATCGTAAGACCGATGAAAGTACCGAGAAGGCCGAGTATTATCAGCATGCCGATACTCTTTTTCACCATGTTCTCGCCCATGAGATAAATTTTCAGTTCATCCATGAAAGTCTTTTCTATAATGGCCTGGGTGTTAACATCGCTGTAGGGGCTGCTTGACGCCGCCTTGTAATCCTGTACGATCCTGTTGAGCAGTTCGTTCCTGAAAACACCCGATCGCCTCTGCT
>CAZWVS010000103.1:0-7650 GCA_964636935.1 uncultured Clostridiaceae bacterium | reverse complement strand
CGAAGGTTATTGCATAAAGGTGATGAAGAGTAAATTCAACAAAGACAAGCAAATGATCGTAATCGCAGGAGACGACGAAAACGGCGCCCTATACGGCGCAGTGGATTTTGAAAACAGATATATTCCCGAAACCGGCACATTCATGCAAAACAACGGAAAGTATTTCAACGAACCTTTCCAAAGCCGGATACCGGAATTTGAAAGGATCTCATCTCCACAGATAGCGAACAGGGCGATCTGGACCTGGGGCCACGTGATATATGACTACAAGAAATTCCTTGACAACATGGTCCGCCTCAAAATGAATATGATAGTCATATGGAACGATTTTGTCCCTTTAAATGCAAAAGATGTAATGGATTACGCCCACTCAAGGGGAATCAAGGTCATCTGGGGTTATTCATGGGGATGGGGTGTGGACCTGGACCTGTCAAACAGGGAAGAAATCAACAAATGCATAGACTCGGCAATTTCATTGTATAAAACGGAATATGCGCCGCTTGACGGGGACGGCATATATTTCCAGTCTTTTACGGAGACGACGGATGAAACGATAAACGGGGTCGTGATCGCCGAAGCGGTCGTGGACATGGTTAACAGCATCGGCCGGAGATTGCTTGAAATGCACCCGGATCTGCAAATACAGTTCGGCCTTCATGCGACATCGGTGAAGGACAGGCTCGAATCCATAAAAGAAATCGATGACAGGATAAGCATCATATGGGAGGACTGCGGTTCTTTCCCCTATCATTATAGTCCGAAGATGATCGGCGACCATGACCGGACACAGGAATTCAGTTCGAAAATAGTGTCGTTGAGGGGTGACAAGGAAAGGTTCGGAGCGGTTTTTAAAGGGTTGACCTGTCTTGACTGGACCAATTTCGAGCATCAGAAGGGCAGGTTTCTGCTTGGGAGGGAATCACGACATGCGGTGGATATGAAAATCGCGGGAAAAACCGAATACTGGCGGCATGTACAGGCCTATTGGTTGAAAAATGCAGGATTCGCGCATGAAACAATCAGAGCCCTGAAAGCCGGTTCAAAGGGGACGGTTACAATTGAAGTCCTGGTCGAAGACGGTCTTTTTGAAGAGCGCATGTGGTACCCGGCGGCCCTGCTGGCTGAAATGCTGTGGGACGGTGATTCGGATTTAAATGAACTCCTCGCAAACGCGGCGCTTATTTCCGGCGTGTCCTTCGCTTGATTGTTTCAGAAAAGTTGTCAAAACTCACAGGTCCGTCAACACCACTCTCGCAGGCGCCCCGTCCGCGCCTTTTATTTTCAACGGGAGCGCATGCATCATATACAGGCCTTCATCCACATCGGACAACCTGAGCCCTTCGATTATCACACATCCTGCTTCCATTAGGATTTTGTGTGTTTCGTGTTCCGGCTGGCTTCTTTCTATACCCAGGGAATCTATACCGACAACAGGCGTGTTTTTGTCCGCAAGGTATCGGGCGCCGCTTTTGTCAAGGTATATAAAATCCGGGTTGAAATCCTTATCGTTTGAGTTTGCCGTTTTCAGCAAAACCGCGCAGCCTTCGATTATCCTCTTGTCTCTAAGGTCGCATTCCGTTATTTTGTCTTTCACGTTCGATAAATCAAGGACAACGGCTTTCGTTATCATTTTTTCAAGTCCGGTCTTTTCTATCGTTTCACCGTCTTTTTGCATATGAAAAGGCGCATCCATATGGGTTCCCGTATGTAAATTCATGAATATCGAAGATTCGTTGACCCCTTTCTTTTCATACTCATATACCGTCTTTCTTACGGGTCTCTTCTCCGGATCATTCTTATAAACCATCATATCGCGGCTGATTTCCATTGAAACATCATATGTTTTCATTTTCAATCCCCTTTCCGAAACACCATCCGATGCCATTTTCGCCGATCATTTCAAGCGCTTTTTCCGGTCCCCTGCCCCCGGCTTTGTAATTCGGATATTCCGTTTGTGAAGTGGAAATGACCTTTTCAACCTTTTCCGTGAATTCCCACGAATTTTTCAATTCATCCCACCTTGTAAACAATGAATGGTTCCCGTCCAGCGCGGCTGCGGCCAATCTTTCATAAGCTTCCGGCGAATTGCCTTCGATTTCACATCCATGGCAGTAATTCATGGTCACATAACCGATTTTGTCGTCCTCTCCCGGTTTTTTTGCGTTTATTCTGAAAAACACGCCTTCTTCAGGCTGAATCTTTATGACAAGAATGTTGTTGTCCAGTTTTTGTTTTGTGAAAAAATCCGTCATCAAGCTGTTCTTTTTGAAAATGACGGCAATCTTGGTTTCCTTTGCGGCGAGCCCTTTCCCCGTAAGTATGTAGAACGGCACACCTCTCCATCTGTCATTGTCTATCCCCGCTTTTAGCGCGATAAATGTGGGGGTTGTGGAATCGGAAGGTATGTTTTTCTCTTCCCTGTACGCCCTCACCCGCCGGCCGTCGATCACACCCTGGCCGTATTGCCCCGCGACGATATCGACGGAAGGGTTGTCCGGATCGTAAAAATCGATTCCATCCAGCATTCGGGCTTTTGAATCCCTTATGGCTTCTCCGGAAAAATCATCAGGCGGCTCCATTGCCGTAAGCGCAAGCATTTGCAGCATATGGTTTTGAAGCATGTCCTTGGTGACCCCCGCTTTGTCATAGTATTCCCCCCTGCCGCCGACGCCGATGGTTTCAGTCGATATTATCTGCACCCCCTCTATGAAGTTTTTGTTCCACAGGGGTTCGAATATCGCATTCCCGAATCTCAACGACAGAATGTTTTGAATCATTTCCTTGCCGAGATAATGGTCGACTCTCAAAATGTTTCTTTCCTTCAGCATGACGGCCATCCTGTCATTCAACTCGACCGCGTCTTTTAAATTGGAGCCGAAGGGTTTCTCCACCATTACCTTGTATTTGTCATTCTCCTTTGCAAGCATGCCGTGCGATTTCAGTTTTTCTGTTATTCCGGCAAAAAATCCGGGTGCCACGGCGAGATAATATATCCGGTTGCCTCCGGAATCGTGTTTTTTCTCAATCCGGTTGATTTTTTCTTTTAACAGTTCATACTCGTCTTCTTCCAGAAAATCCATTTTCACATAATGGATCATTCCGGCGAACCCGTCCCATGATTCCTTGTCTTCGACGCCTTCCTTCATTTCACGTCGGTATGTTTCGCTGTCCTTGTCCCTTCTTCCTATGCATGCCGCCGCAAATCCGTCGGGAAGCAGCCCTTTTTTATAAAGGGAGTGGAATGCGGGTATGAGTTTTCTTTTGGTCAAATCGCCTGTTGCTCCGAAAATGACGAAGGTTCCCGGTGTTTTTATTGTTTCCATTTATACTGCCGGCCTCTTTTCCATAAGTAAACATAAACCAATCAGGGCTTGCCGAATAACTTGAAAACACATTGTCGGCAATGTTATATCACATTTTCAAATAGCTCAAAAGTTTGTGCGGATATTTTCCCCGACTGCCCATACAGCCACTACGAGGGCCCGCCCCTGCCAAAATGAGATCATAACCCCTGTGAAATCCTGTTCCTATCCTGATTATACCCGCCGGTGACGCGTTTGAACAAAAGAGGCTTTCGGCTTACCGCTTTTTTTGTGACATTTCTCAATGCCATTTGCCTCTTTCAAGGTTTGTTATGGATGCTGTCCACGGTTATTGACAATGGACGGCGTACAAAGGTTGAATGGAACCTGTTGACTAATAGTCGTTTCTTCCCAATTCCCTGCAGCTGTCGAAATAGCATTCTATATTTTCCAACGGTATGTTGTGCGGCAGGTCCCCTGCGGCACGTATGAAATAGCCCGGATATTTTTTGCCCAGGTTCATGCATCTGGCGACTTCTTTGCGGACGTCTTCACATGTTCCCGAAGTCAAGATGCGGGAATCGACATTTCCGCAAACAACCTTTTTCCCTCCGTATTTATGGAGAACTTTTTCAATATCGACATAATTGTCCACAATCACTCCGTCAACCCCGGTCGCGAAAATGTCGTCTATTAATTCGAGATAGTTTCCGTCTGAAACAAAAATGATCTTTTTACCTGCTTTTTTGACCGGCTCGAATATTTTTTCATAATTCGGAAAAATATTCTCCCTGTACCATTCGGCGGGGAAGACGAGCCCCCTGGTAAGGGCGAGGTCGTCATGGCAGAAAATGACTTCAGACTCGATTTTTGCCCATTCTTTCATGTTTTCCACGGAAAATTCGGTAAATAGCTCAATTGTTTTTTTAAAGCGCCCGGGTTCGATTTTTGCAGTTACAAGAAACAGCTCCCATCCGAAAGTCATAATGAAACATTGAAAAAGCGTTGTGTAGTAAAGGCCCGTCACCAACGCCGCGTCTCCCACCTGCCTTTGCCCCTCGATACAATCCCTTATGCGTTTTTCCCTGTATTCTTTTGTGACAATTCTCGCTCTTGCGGAATGATCCGAAAGAGGATTATACGACAATACATCCTCCATGTCTTCAAATACGCTTTCTTCCTCCCACTGGCTGCCCGTAAAGCCCCATTCGGTATATTTCACACCGTCTTCAATTCGCGAACTCTCTTTGGGGGAAAACCTTCTTGCTTTTTCGGGTATGGACACATACCAGTCAATGTCCAGTTTCCGAATCAACTCCACCACCGCCTTGTCGGGATGGTCGAAGGGGTTTATGCCTGTTGTTTTTTCAATAAACAGGGGGTGGTCGACCCACTCCTGGCACGGAACCCTGTCTGTGTATTCGAGATTCATGGCTTTTAGCGCTCTCTTTTTTGACATGATCACCTCACAAATAATGTTTGCTCAACAGCTTTTAAGCGCCTTGTCAAAGGCTTGCTGAAAATGCGGGTTTTTTTCATTATACCATAGCTGTTTGGCGGTTTTTATCAGACTGCCAGGTCATTGAGAAAAATCTCCCGGCCCTTCATTCGTCTGCTCGCAATCCCGCATATGATTATTTTCATAAGTTCTATGGTTTCTTCGAACGGGAAGGGCATTTCACCGGTTCTAAGATAATTTAAGAAGACCTCGAGCTGTCTGCGGAATGAGTGGTAAGAACCTCCGGATTGGGCGAATTCAAATGATTTGTCACCGGCAAGCAGCAGCTTCCCGAAAGACCCGAACATGTCATATACCGCAGCAATGACCACATCATATCCGTCGGAATGCTTTATGTGTACTATGTTTCTTTTTTCGTCACCCGTATTCCTCACCGAAACATATCCGGGTCCCGTTATGGAATATATGCCCTCAAGCGCATGTATACCGTACCTTTCCCAGGTTTTTGGCGTCATGATTGTAGCATACTTCAAATTCCCCAGATGCCCTATTGATTCCCTTAGGTTGTCGAAGCCCGGATTATACCGCATTGAACTGGAGGATATGAATGGTTTCCCCTCATTATGCCAATTAACAAATGCGCGCAGGTCTTTTATGTTGTCGCAAAGGGGTTTGTCCAAAAACAACGGCACATTGGCTTCCATGAAAGGCCTTGCCCTGTCAACGTGCTCCCATCCCCTGTCGGTGGCTATAACGACCGCGTCGACTTTCCCTATCAGTTCTTCGGGTTTTTCCACAATGTTCGGAATGAGCGAGGCTTTGGATACATTTATTGCGTCCTGCATATCGTCGCAAAATATGTGTGTTACATTCACATCGGGAATCTGTAGCGTCTCTTCCGGCTGCTCACCCAGATAACCGGGTATTGTGGGATAGGGGCATTTTGCCATTTCCTTCTTATCGTATCCGTTGCATATGGCGCTCCATGAATAGGGGTGCCCGTTTCCGTCCACCATTCCTATGATGCCCAGATTGATCTGTTTTTTGTCCACTATCGGTTTTTTACCCATTAAAACATCCCCTTTCATTTCGCGGTAAGTCCGCCGTCAACGGGTATGTTTGTCCCGGTGACGTATGCGGATGCGTCGGACGCCAGGAAAACCAGCGCCCCCATCAAATCGGTGTCGTTTGCCATTCTTTTCAAGAAGGTCTTGTTGATGTAATTTTGCTTGAAATCCCCCGGCGTCTTTTGTGTTTCATAACCTCCCGGGTGTATACAGTTGAACCTTACCTTTTCAGGGCCGTAATATCCTGCGAAAAACCTGGTCAGGTTCGCCATGCCCCCCTTGTTGTAATAGTATGCCGCGCCACCGGTTTTCTGAAGACCGGTCCCTTCATACAGCCAGTCGTCGTAACCCACCAGCCCGTATATGGACCCTATGTTTATGACGGAACCGCCTCCGCTTTCAGCCATGGCTTTCCCGAACTCGCGGCACATGAATATGACACCTGAGGCATTCACCTTGAAATCATTATCAAGCAAATCCGGCGAAAGGTCTTCGACATGACCGGATCTGGCCACGGAGTTGTTAATCAATATGTCCATCCTGCCGCTTCTTTTGATTATTTCGTTTTTCAAAGCAACAATCGAATCCAGGTCGGACTGGTCATATTGCAAAGCTGTGACATCAATCCCTTCTTTTTCCACTTTATACACGAACTCTTCCAATGACTCAAGATTCCTGGAGGCCGTATAGACTTTCGCCCCCGCCTGCCCCAAAGCCCTGACCATCTGTCTTCCGTAAAGCCCCGCCCCTCCCGTGACCAGCGCGACTTTCCCCTTCAGACTGAAACTGTCCAATACGTTCATATCATCGTCCTCCTTCTTCGTCCCATTTCTGTGGATAAAAAACCCATTCCGGGACACCTGCAAGCGTCTCTCTTATTTCTTTAATCATGGATCCGTTCAAAGGCCGGGCTAAGATTGTGTCGGCGTTTTCCCTGACTTGTGAAGGGTTGTCCGCGCCTATCACTATCGAATCCACATAATCCAGGCTTTTCACATACCCGGCGGCGAGCTGCACCTTTGATATTTTGAATTTAATCGCCAATTCGTTTATTTTCTGTATATAAGGCCCCATGCATTCAAGATTCCCGCTAAGGCTTTCCGGTTCTCTGAAAAACAGCCCTTGAAGATATATGCTTCTGGCGAATATTGTTTTCCCAATCAGCCTTTTTATCCTGTCCGTGCCTTCTATCCTGTAATCCAGAAGGTTAACAGGAAGCTGGAAGGCTTCATATAGTTCATTGTCCAGCATGTCCCTTATATCCTCATAGCAATATCCCGACGCCCCGACTTTTTTAACTTTTCCCTCACTGATGAGCTTTTCAATCTCCCCGTCGATTTCCACCCCATATCTCATGTGCTCCGCCGCGTCATGAAGCAAAAGAAAATCAATGCTTCCGACACCCAGGTTAATAAGGGATTTTTCAACCGATCGACGCAGTGTTTCAGCCGCTTTTTCATTTGCAATTTCTCCAAGTTTGAATTTTGTTGCAATCATGAAGTTTTTTTCACCACGGCTTCTAATGTAATCGCCTATCACCTTTTCAGAGTCGCCGTATCCGGCGGCGGTGTCGAGACAGTTGATTTTACAATTCCGGGCTTCGTCAAGAATCGCAAAAGCCTTTTCCCTATCGGGTTTACCCTCCCTGTTGGCAATGCCGTATTTCAACCCAAGCTGAACCGTTCCAAGGGTCACCGGTGATAGCGTTGTTTTTTTCTTCATATTTCACCCATCTTATTTAGCGTGTCTTCTATTTCCTTTCTGCCTTCCCGTGTTATACCTTCATGATAATCCGGATGATATGTCCCGGGCATCCCCAACA
>CAZWVS010000102.1:0-7651 GCA_964636935.1 uncultured Clostridiaceae bacterium | reverse complement strand
TGAAATCGAACAGGATGTTTTATTCAAGGCATACTGGTTTGACCCCGTAACCGGTGAAGAACAGGATTTGGGAAGGGTGTGTCCTGATGATGACGGATGCTGGAATGCGGGAAGGCCGAAAAAACTTCAGGATTTCGTTCTTGTTATTGAGAAGGTGGATTGAATAATGCAAAAATCATAATACACGAGTCCAGCCATATCATAAGAAACCATTATGTTATAGATATGGATATGTCTGCTGTCGGGAATTCAAGAGATGATACTATATATTTAGAACAGGGGGAATGTATTATATGAAAAAACGAAAAAATGAATTGGCTCCTTGCGGAGTTTTTTGTGGAGCTTGCCCTTCATATAAGAAAACCTGTCTCGGATGTGCTTCTGAAATAAAAAGTCAAAACAGAACAAGCAAATGGTGGGGATGCAAAGTGAGAAGCTGTTGCTATGGCACGCAAAAGAAAAACTATTGTGTTGAGTGTGATGATTTTCCATGTATGAAACTCAAAAGGGAACTCATTGACTCTCATCCCGGAGAGACTAAATTTAAATATAGACATGAAATTCCAGAAGTATCCATAAAATTGAGGGGAATGGAAGTAGAGGATTATCTTGAATTTCAAAAGGAAAGATGGTCATGCCCTTTCTGCGGCGGGATTATTCATTTTTATAAATACAAATGCAGTAAATGCGGGAAAGAAGTTGATATTTAGTTCGTGACTTTGGAATAATCCAAAAAACTTCATAGTGTTTTACTAACATACTATTTTGCATAAGATAAAGGAGAGTCATTGAAAATGATATATAGGGAACTCGGAAAAACGGGACTTCAATTGAGTGTGATAGGTCTTGGTTGCGAAAACCTGGACGGCAAGCCGTATGGAATGGTGGAAGAAACAATAAAAACCGCACTTTCGCATGGTGTGAACAACATGGATGTATTCATGCCGGGAAATGAGGTTCGGGAAAACATCGCAAAAGCTTTGGGAGACAGGCGCAAAGACGTTATAATACAGGGGCATATCGGTTCCACAAGCGTCAACCAGAAGTATGACATAAGCAGGGACATGCCCACCGTAAAACGGTACTTCGAGGAAATCCTGCGGATTTTCGGAGGATACATCGATATAGGCATGATGTTTTTCATAGATTCGGAGGAAGATTATAAAAAGGTTTTTGAAACGGATTTCATAGATTATGTCCAACATCTTAAAAAAGAGGGTTTCATACGGCACATAGGTTTCAGCTCACATAATCCTGAAACCGCCATAAAGGTTATCAACACGGGAGTGCCTGAAATGATGATGTTCAGCATCAATCCCGCCTTCGACATGCTTCCTCCCGAAGAATACATTCTTGACAACTACCTGAACGGAATCGAGGCCGAACTGTTCAGGGGCATCGACCCGGTCAGGGCTCAGCTATATAAGCTGTGCGACCAAAAACAGATAGGGATAACCGTCATGAAGACGCTTGGGGGGGCAAGTTGCTTTCAAGTGAACACACGCCTTTCGCAAAACCGCTTACAGTGCCCCAATGCGTCCATTACGCCCTGTCCAGACCGGGTGTTTCGAGTGTGATGTTAGGCTGTCAGACTGCGGCGGAAGTGGAAGAGGCCATGAGCTATTTTGATCTTGACGACGAGGCAAGGGACTATACCGGCGTGTTGAACACCGTCCGCAACGATTTCAAAGGCAACTGCGTATATTGCAACCATTGCCAGCCATGTCCGGCCGGCATAGATATTGCAACGGTTATCAAATATCTCGACATCGCCCGGCTGGATATTGAAAATATATCCCCGTCCATTCGTTCCCACTATATGAGCCTGTCGCGAAATGGCGGGGATTGCATAGCTTGCGGCAATTGTGAAACCAGGTGCCCGTTCGGGGTGGAAATAATTGAAAACATGGCGGAAGCGGAAAAACTGCTTGGAGAAAAAGCTTGAATATCTCATGACTAAAGGCACGAGTGTTCTTCACTTAAGAATCGACGTTTTGCCTAAGGCAAACGGGCGACGAAAATACCAAGGCAAGGAGTTTATCGACATTATTAAATAGACAAGAAGCATAAAAACATGATATTTCAGCATGGCGGATTTCTTGTTGCAGTTATTGGCGTAGTGTATACTGAAAAGGAACATTGATTTGCGGGGGTAATGATATGAATGTCATTGAAACAGACAACCTGACAAAATATTACGGTAAAAACAAAGGTATCGAGGATATTTCACTTGCGGTGAAGGAAGGTGAGATTTTCGGTTTCATCGGACCCAACGGTGCCGGCAAGTCAACTACCATAAGACTCTTGCTGTCACTTATCTATCCCACTTCGGGAAGCGCGACCATATTCGGCAAAGACTGTATAAAGTCCGGACATGATATAAGGAAAGACATCGGATACCTGCCTTCGGAAGTGTTCTATTACGACAAGATGAAAGTAAAGGATCTTTTGAAATATTCGGCAAGCTTCTTCGAGGGGGACCATTCAAAAAGAATGAAGGAGCTGGCGGACCTGATGGAATTGGATCTGGACAGGAAGATAGACGACCTTTCATATGGAAACAAAAAGAAGGTGGGAATAGTCCAGGGACTGCTGCACCGGCCGAAACTCATCCTTTTGGATGAACCCACAAGCGGTCTCGATCCCCTCATGCAAAACAAATTTTTCAATCTGATACGTGAAGAAAACAATAACGGGGCAACCGTGTTCTTCTCTTCACATATACTTACAGAGGTCCAAAAGCTATGCAGCAGGGTGGCTATAATAAGGGACGGACATATAGTTAAGAACGAAGATATAGCGATCCTCAGGAAGGATACATATAAGAAAGTGTTCGTGCGCACTGAAAAAAATCCGGGAGATCCGTCGAAAATACCCGGGGTGAGCAATGTCGAGGTCATCGACGGGGAAATAAGGTTTTTATATAAAGGGGACATCAATGAGCTTCTGGCCATGATAACCAGGAGCGACGTGCAGGATGTCAATATCATGTAACCGGAGCTCGAGGAAATCTTCATGCATTATTATCAGTAGGGGAAGGCCATGAATATTTATAAAAGAGAAATAAAACAGAAACTTGTTTCAGCAGCGATATGGTCTCTTTCCATAGCGGGTATAATCATCCTGTTCATGTCGGTTTTCTCCGCTTTTTCCGAATCTTCCGACATGGTAAACCTTATAGAGCAGAATTATCCTGAGGAGCTGTTGAAGGCCTTCGGGATGTCGGGGGTGGACTTGTCAAGCCTGGAGGGGTATTTCACCATGTGCATGCTGTTCGTGCAGATAACCCTGGCAGTCCAGGCATCAATATATGGATTCTCAATATTGTCTGAAGAAGAACGGGATATGACTGCAGACTTCCTTCTAACACGCCCGGTAACAAGGACGAAGATTTTTGTGTCCAAGACGTTTGCGGCGTTGACAGCGGTATTAATAACTTATGCAGCCACATGGGGGAGTACATTCTTTGCCATCGAAATCTTCAGAAACGGCAAACAATATGATGCGGATATCATCATAAAGATGATGTGGGCGGTGATTTTATTCCAGTTGTTTTTCCTGTCGGTAGGCATGGTTTTATCTGTAATGTCAAAGAAGATAAAAGATCCCCTCCCTGTTGCCATGAGTCTTGCGTTTGGCATGTATCTCATCAGCACGGTTGGAAGCATAATCGGGGAGGAAACGTTGGGATATTTAACGCCTTTCAAATATTTTGAACCCAACACACTTATACTTGAGGGGAAATATGATCCAATATATATTGCCATTTGCTGCGGAGTGATAATTTTGTCGCTGTCTGCGGGTTATATGCTATACATCAAACGGAATATACACTCGGCAAGTTAGGAGGCTAAATGAACATAGTATTAAGGGAATTACGTGCAAACGTCAAGTCGATTGTAATCTGGTGCTCCGTGTTTGCTGTTCTTGTGATTTTATACATGACTGAATTTTCGGCTTATGCATACAATGACGAAATGCTTGCGGTACTTGACGGAATGCCTGAACAACTCCTGGAAGCATTTAAGATGAACTCATTCAACCTGACTACGTTGACCGGGTTCTACGGCATCCTTTTCACATATTTCTCCCTGATGCTGTGCATACAGGCGATTCTGAAGGGCAATTCAATTATATCCAAGGAAGAAAGATACAAGACGGTGGAATTCGCACTGGCATTGCCTGTTAGAAGAAGAAGACTCATAACGGCAAAGATAATTGTTGCGATTTTCAATTGTATTGCTATTCTCGGATTTCTATATGGCATCATTTTGCTGACTGCGCAACAGTATCTTCCCGAAGAGAATTTCATGGAATTCCTGTGGCTTCTTATTCTCAGCACGTTCATTATGCAGATGATGTTCCTTGGAATAGGGATAATGCTGGGATGCATATCGAGAAACTACAAGCGGAGCGGATATATCGGGATAGCGCTTATCATAACAACATATCTGTTTTACATAGTGTCGGACCTAAGTGATAAATTAGAATTTTTGAAATACCTGACACCCTTCAAGTATTTTGATACTTTAGCCATTAGGGGCGATATGGCGTTGGACTGGATATATGTCGCGGTATCCATCGGCATCACTGCCGTATGCCTTGCAATCGCTTATATCACCTATGAGAAAAGGGACATGTATATCTAGGGATTGTTGAACAATGCAGTATTTTTTTAGAAGCATATAGTTATTATGTAATCAATGCCCGTGGTCGTGATGCATATCAGGGGTATGATTGTGCTCATGAGTATTTTGTTCATGTTTATGTGGATGGCTATGCTCCGTCACAGGATGATTATGCGTATGATCATGGTGTCCGTCCGTATGATTGTGGCGGTGTTCATGCTCAATAACTTCATGAATATGGATATGTTTGTGTCTTTCCATAACAGCAAGATATGCACCAAAAACCATTATGACAAGAGCCACAAAAAACGTAGCTGAGATTGACTGGCCGAATACAATAAATGACAATCCCACACCGATAAACGGCGCAACAGCATAATAAGCACTTGTCCGTGCTGCGCCCAACTCCCTTTGGGCCAAAATATACAAATATATGCTCAAGCCATATGCTAAAAATCCGAGCAATAATGCAAAAATGATAAAAATGAGGTTAAACGAATATTCGCGTATTGCTATTGCAATGATTAACGCCCCAAGTCCGGAGCCCAACCCCTTTACAACCACAATCTGCAAAGGATCTTTGAGTGACAGTTTGCGAGTGTAGTTATTCTCAAAACCCCAGCATATGCAGGCGACTATTACTAAAAATGAGCCAAAAGAAAAGGATAGGCTGGTTATATCTTCAAAAGACAATATTATACTGGCTAAAGTGATGAGAACTATCGCTATCCACATGCGCTTGCCGATAGCTTCTTTAAATATGAGCAAGGCAATAAGTGATGTTGCAACGATTTCAAAATTGTTTAGTAGGGAAGCGTTTGCGGGAGTAGTCATCGACAGACCGAACATCAAGGCTATAGGCGCAACTATGTCTAAAATAATCATGCCTGCTATATATGGCAGGTCAAGCTTTGTTATTTGAGCTTCCTTCTGATTTTTACGCCCCTTTATTCTGAACAGGTTAATTACCACCATTCCCAAGCCGGCACCCAGATAAAGCAGCGCAGCCAAAAAGGCCGGGGGCAGTTCTTGCATAAGCAATTTGGAAATAGGTGTGCTTACACCATAAAAAGTTGCTGCAAGAATTGCTAGTAATATCGGTGATTTTATATTTTTCAAAATATAAGCTCCTGATTAAAATCCATAATATCTGTTTAATTGCTATTCCAAAGTTGTTCCTGGTACGATGGCCGCCGTTCTTTTGGCAAGCTCGGAAATATTCACCATTCCGAATCCGTCCACACCTGATTTTAGAGTGTCATTTAAAGGTGCGGTCCACTTTTCGGGAAGTTTATCCGCACCCAGTGCAACTCCGACAATGGAACCTATGGTAGCCGAGTTGCAATCCGTGTCGAACCCGGATGTTGTGCCTATGGCGATTGATTTCCCAAAATCCATATCCCCATAAAGAAGTCCAGCAGTCACAAGCATCGCATTGGATATCGTGTGAGTCCAATCATGGGAGTTTTTTTCGTTATACATCATGTGGATTTCATCTATCACCCGTTGTTCTGTCCAATCCGAGGCATGCCAATCCAACATTACACGTATTTTTTCATATAATCTCGACTTTTGCGGAATCCGGTTCAAACCTTCCCGTATTATTTCAACGGGATCAGATGACGTGAATGCCGTGGCAATCATTGCCGCTACGAACATCTCGCCGTATATTCCGTTTTTCACATGTGAAATCGATGCGTCCCGGAATGCCATGTCGGCGGCTGTTTCCGGATCCCCGGGATTCACATAGCCGAAAATGTCCGCCCTTATCTGGGCTCCGATCCATTCCCTGTAAGGGTTGTTCGCTACAGCCGATTCAGGAGGCAGTATCAGGTTTGCAAGATTTATGTAGGCGATTCTTTCAGCCGTGCAGGTTTTAAGCAGGGGGAGGGACTGCAGCCAGTTTTCCGCTGCATCTTCCGGAGTGAACCGCGGACCGTAGTTTTCAATAAGTTTCAATCCAACAGCAGTGTAATTTGTATCGTCGTCTTCGGGCATGTATTCGACATTGTTAATCCAATTCTTAAGTTTTGAACCGTAAGGGCCACCGGCATCGGTGATGCCGTATTTAACCCTTGTCTCTTCCGGCAAGTCTGACGAGATATAGTATTTCATAGGATAGTTAGAGGTTTCACTAAGAAGTGACACAATCTTTTCGCGATGCCAGCCTTCCACCGGCTGTCCGAGGAGACAGCCGCTGCATCTTCCAAGCCATCCGCCGTAAACCTTATCATACAGATTATCGGAATCATATGACTCTTTGGAATGTGAAGAATGACACTGTTTTTTTATTTCATCTAAAGTATCCGGCTCCACATAAGGATAATCTGCTCTGACCGGAAGAGTTTGTATCTCTTCATATATCCTGTTTGATTGAAGCTCGATTTCAGGAGTTTTTACTTGTTGACCGGCTATGTTTTGTATTTTTTCACGAAGATGGGAAATATCTTTTCCCTCGTTTTCAGCCTGTGAAAGTTCAATTTCTATTTCATAACTGCCTTTCATCCATGGTTGTTTTTTCAACATTTCACATTTCCTTTCGATTCCTTTTTTATTCCTGGTTACATGTTAATATTTTATGCTTAAATGAAGAACACCCGTGACTTCAGTCATGGGATGAATTCACTCTTATTTTGCCTGAAAGATTGATAAAAGGCAAATAATGACGTATAATAAGAACATATGTTCGTGAAAGGGGAGTCTGGTGGATACAATACAAAAAGCCTATAAGTTCAGACTGTATCCCAATAAGGAACAACAAGTGCAAATTGCCAGGACCATCGGCTCCTGTCGATATGTCTACAACCATTTCCTGAATAAGTGGAATGAAACCTATGAGTCTACCGGCAAAGGTCTATCCTACGGCAAATGCTCCAAAGGACTCCCGGTCCTAAAACAACGTCTGGACTGGCTGCAGGAGGTAGACTCCACGGCTCTGCAGACTGCACTGAAACACCTTGATGACAGATATAAACGTTTCTTTAAAGGTCTAAATGACAGACCACGCTTCAAAAGCAAAAAAA
>CAZWVS010000101.1:534-7668 GCA_964636935.1 uncultured Clostridiaceae bacterium | reverse complement strand
TTTCTCCGGGAACCGAAATCCATTACGTCCCTGTCTCCGGCGGCCATTGCAACCCGCTGGCCCTTAGTTGCGAGCAGGGTCTGTATATGAACCTGGTTCATTACAAAAGTCTCTATTACCTGGGCCTGCGGCAGAGGGGCCTCGATTTCCAGTATGGGTTCATCCGCAAACACCGGGGTGCCTTCGTCCACGGCATATACGCTGCCGGTAAAACAAAAGTCTTTTAGCCAGTCCAGAAATGGCCGGCTGAATTTATCCAGTGAAGACAGGTACTTGATATCCTCGTCCTGGAACCGAAGATTTTCCAGGTAGGAAAGCACATCTTCCAGTCCGCAGGCCAACAGATAATTTCTCTGCCGGGGAAGCTGGCGTACAAACAGGCTGAAAACAGCATTATCGTTTAGATTTTCATTATAGTAGGCCTGAAGCATGGTAAGTTCGTACAGGTCCGTAAATAGCGCCATGTTGTTATACATTATCTCCTCCGATAAATGTTCTATCCGGATAGTATTTCCAGTCCCAGCATGTCCGCCAGCAGGGCGGCCTCTTCCGAGATGTCGTCGAATACGAACACCTGATGGCATCCGAGCACATTCTTTATGTAGCTTTCGTAGTCGTCGAACTTCACCTTGTACTGGGTCCGGCAGGTCGGCTCCCTTGTCCCCTTTTCGCCCGTTCCGGTGTTTATGGTTATGGATGACGCGTCGTCGGATATGCGGCAGGCCGTGAGTCTGAGCCCGTCGGGGAAATCGACCTGCGGGCTTACACCTATGCCGCTTTCGTGATGGTTCCTCAGTTTATAGCTGTATGTGACGCCGTTGGATTCGGTTGGCGCAGTGCAGTGAACGAAATTGACCGTTCCGTCTTTTTGGAGGTTGGGGTTGGCCATCCACAACCTGGCTTCGGTGAGCTGTTTCATAAAAAGCATGGTTACAGCCGAGTCAAGGTCCCCTTCGCATGCCGCTATGTAGTCGGTTTTGCTGTTTATGTGGCTGAGCGAAAGGCATGCCGTCGTGTTGAGCCTGTGCAAAAGGTCGAAGCATGCGACGGCTATTCCGTCGGCGTTGTTCTCTTCGATCACACCGAGCAGGGTCACTATGAGCCTGGAGGCGTTCATTATGTCCTTTTCGTCGGGTTCCACAATGTCGTAGGCGCCGTCCTTCCAAGTGTCATACAGCTCTTTGGCCTCTTCGTCGGTGATTTTGTTATATTTCCTTATTAGCTCTTCCAGTGTTATGTTGATTATCTCGACGCCCAGTTTTTCCTTATATACGTCAAAGTCGCGGCTTGAGCTTATTACCCAGGGTTCCGTGTCCCCTATGAGCACTATACGGCTGCCCTGCATTTTCAAATATGACTTCGCAGCCCTGATTGCGGCTTTTAGTTTCTTTTTATTTTCACAGAGGAAAACGTGCTCTTTCTCTCTTTTCAAAACGCCGTATATGTCCATGACCGCCGGAGCCGCATTCAGTTCGAGCATGCCCAGTCTGGCCTCTTCGTTGAAATTGTCTTCAACATATCCGGGATAGATGCAAACGGCTTCATAGTTTTCAGCCGCCTGCAGCACAACGGGTTGAACAGCGCCGCTCATGGGCACGGCCACCATCACTTTACCCTTTTCATTATCGGGGAGCCCTTTGTCGGCGTCTATGAACCTTATATCGGAACACACATCCATGAATTCCGTTTTCATCGACTCCAAAGCCCTTTTTAAATTGTTTTCATCCGTCCAGTATCTTGTTGAATAGAAAAAGTATGCCGTTACATCGATCTTGTTTTCTTTTTTCACCACATTACCCCCTTAGGTTTTCACAACAAATTTTATTGCTAATATATTGTACCATCAGCCCGCGCCGCTGTGGCGCCAAATTGCAAAAAGCAGATCCGGCCTGTCCCGGTCTGCTTTTGTTAAGCTGCTCATGTTTTGTTCAATTTACGAGTTCCTTTAAACGCTTTTTATCGAAACCCACTATTATCTCTCCGTCGTAGTCAATGATCGGCACGCTTCTCTGCCCGGATTTCTCTATCATTTCCTTGGCGTTTTCCTTGCTGGCCGTCACGTCCACTTCCTCGTAATCCACATTCTTTTCCGTCAGGAATTTCTTTGTCATCTTGCAAAAGGGGCATGTGGGTGTCGTATAGATTTTTACTGTCATTTTAATCCTCCGTTCACTCCTTTAATGAAGCTATATATTTTTCTGCGAAAACGGATGCCACCACTCCGTCGCCCGCCGCGTTTGCTATCTGCCTGACGTTCTTTCTTCTTACATCCCCGCAGGCGAACACACCCGGCACGCTTGTTTCCATGTTCTCGTCGGTTAATATATACCCAAGTGGATCCAAATCAACAAAATCCTTGAATATGCCTGTCCTTGGCAACATTCCGATGAATACGAAAACCCCGGTGATATCCATTTCCTTCTTTTTACCTGTTTTTCGGTTTTTCAAAACCACGCTCTCCAAAAAGTCTCCGCCTTTGATTTCAGAAATTTCCGTGTTGAACAGGACATCTATTTTTTCATTCTTTTTCAGGTCCCTTTGAGCCGCTTCCGTCGCGGTGAATTCTTCTAGTATGTGGACAACCGTTATTTTCGATGCGAAGGCAGTCAGGTTCACGGCCTCTTCAACAGCCGAGTTTCCTCCTCCGACAACTATTATCTCCTCGTCCGCATAAAGGGCGCCGTCGCAGGTTGCGCAGTAGTGCAGGCCCTTGCTTCTATATTTTTCTTCATTTTCAACGGGAAGGTGTCTGGGCTGCGCACCGGTCGCTATAATCAGTGTTTTCGCATAATAATCGGTGTTGTGGGTTAAAACATGTTTTACATCCCCTTCAACCTTGACTTCAAGAGCTTCGGTCAATTCCGTTATCTCGGTGCCGAAGCTTTTTGCCTGCCGCACCATCTTATCCATGAGTTCGGGACCTTCCACTTTCCCTCCGGTTCCAGGGTAGTTTTCAACGGTATATGTTGTTGCCACCTGACCTCCGGGCATCTCCCTGTCCAGCACTATGGTGTAAAGCCTGTTCCCTGCCGAAAGCCCCGCCGGTCCGGCGCCGAGGATCAAAACGTCCGCCGTCACTTTTTTACGGCCTTCGCTTTTACAGACACCTCCGAGAACGTTTTGCACCTTATCCCTGAATTCGTCGACTTCCACATACCCGCCGAGGCGGGGGCATGCTTCTTTGCCTTCCGAGAAAAACAATATCGACGGAAGACTCCTTATGTCCAGCTCCTCGGTCGTTTCTTCCTGTTCTTCGATGTCCACGGTTGTGAAATTTATATCGTGACCGAACTTTTCTGCATATTGATCGAATGCGGGTCTGAACTTGTCGCATGGCGGACAGTCTTTTGAATAGAACATGGCCACGCCTCTTTTGCCGTCTTTGCCTATTTCCTCGAGGAATTTGTCATATTGGGTTTTTTCTTCATTTTTTTTCATATTAAGGATATACCCTTCGGGGCGGGTTTTGTATCACTTCCCCAGGTGTTTTTAGGCTTTGCACACAAATAGCGCCGTGCAAGTTACAAAGCAATGCCCGATATGATAGAATTCAAAATGCAGCAACGGTGCTATGCTTGAAAACGAAAGGACACAGTATGAAAATCAACGTAACAGACGAAAAAATACTATCCCAGGCTCCGGCGGACATAAGGGACTGGGGGCCATGGCAGTTCCCGCGGCTTTTTGAAGCCGGTGATAAGCTGTACCTCGAGTTCCATGTGGAGGCGGACAGCGCCAAATCCTACGGCAAGCCGCGCAGGTGGATGGTTTCCAGAGACAAGGGCGAAACCTGGGAAAACACGGACAACGGAGGCCTTTTATTGCCAAACGGAGACCTTGTTAAACCTCATCAACCGTCAGCCGTTCCAATCGGAGAGGCCCGGCTTCCCGAATGCCTGGGCGAATTCTCGAATTACGGGTTCACAAGAAAATACTATAAGTACTCCGACATGCCCCCCGAATACAGGGAATGGAAAATCGAACGCAAGAAGCCAGGCGGCGGGTGGCAGGTTGAAAAGACCGATGTGGAGCTCCCGGATTACACTTTGAACACCTCGGAGGGGGTCCTGCCAATGGGGTTTTTCCATCATTTCAAACTCGGTCCCGACGGCGCAATTTGGACCACCTTATACAAACATTATGTGAAACCCGACGGAAATATAAGCGACAAAGGCGCGTCCTGGTATTTTAAAAGTGAAGACGGCGGCCGGAGTTTTAAATACATGAGCCGTGTGCCCTATTCTTTCGATCCGGTGAAGGACCCCGACGGGGCTGTAAAGTATGGGTTCGGCGAACCCGACATCTGTTTTTTGGATGAAAAAAGAGCTTTTTCGCTTCACCGCACCACCGACGGCACGGGTATCGGCCCCATGTACATAACCTGGACCGAAGACGGGGCGCGCACCTGGACTAAACCGGAATATTTCGACGACAGGGGCGTATGGCCCCAGACCGTGCTTTTGGACAACGGCGCGGTAATAGCCGGTTACGGACGAACGGGCCTTTTCGTAAAGCCCTTTGTGAACGGCGAATGGGAAGACAGGACGACCATAGTCGAACCCGCGGAATACCAGACGGATACATGCTCATACTGCGCACTGGCCCCTGTGGGCCCGGACACGGCGCTGATAGTGTATTCGGATTTCAACAAACCGGGTCCGGAGGGAAAACCCAGAAAGAGCATAATGTCAAAAAGGATAAAGGTTGAAGTGTAATGCCATTCGATGGAATCACGGTAAGGGCGCTTGCCCATGAATTGAACCCGGTCGTCGCGGGATCCAGGATTGAAAAGATATCCATGCCGGCCCATGACGACATAATACTGCAGCTTCACGGATACGGGAAAAGCCGCAAGCTGCGCATTAACATGAATCCGTCAAATCCGGGCATGTATGTTGTGGAGGACGCCCCGTCCAATCCGCCGGTGCCGCCGAATTTTTGCATGTTTTTGCGAAAACACATTTCTTCGGGCATGATAGAGAAGGTTTTCTCTACTGATTATGAAAGATACATATCGATTTCAATACAGTCCCGCAACGACCTGGGCGACATGCAGAACAAAACCCTGATAGTGGAGCTTACGGGAAGGAACAGCAATGTCGTCCTCATAAACGCTTCAGGCAAAATACTGGATGCCTTGAGACACGTGGACGAGAGCATGAGCAGCGTGCGCGAGATCATGCCCGCAAGGCCCTATTCCTTCCTGCCGCCGCAGGACAAGGCCGCTCCGGAGGACGCGTCGGCCGAAGCCGTGTTGTCGAATCCGGGCAAGCCCCTGGACAAGGCCCTCCTGCACAATATAAAGGGCTTTTCGCCGGTTTTGTGCCGCGAGGTGTGTAACCGCGCGGGAATCGACCCTAAAAAAAGCACCGGTAGCTTATCGGTTGAGGAAAAAACCGCTTTTGCCAAAAGCCTCGAAAAGATGCTTTCGGACATATGCGGCAACTCATATTCGCCTTGTGTGGTCAAGGATGCTTCCGGCAACCCTTCGGACTTCCATGCCTTGGCGCTGACACAATATCCAAAAACAACAGATTTTGAAAGCCTGAATGCCGCGCTGCTTTTCTATTTTACAAACACCGCGGGCAATTCACAGCTTGGCTCGCTTAAATCAGGACTTTTGAAAACCGTTTCAAAAAACATGGAAAGATGCAAAAAGAAGATATCCATCCACGCAGCCGTCGAGGACAGGTCGGACGAAGTCGAGGAATACAGGCTGTACGGCGAACTGATTAACGCAAACCTGCATTCCATAAGGAGTAATTCCCCAGAGGTTGAACTGCTTAACTATTACACCGGCGAAAACGTCACAGTGTCCCTGGATCCCAATCTGGATGCGGCGCAAAACGCGCAGCGGTATTTTAAAAAGTACAAGAAGCACAAAAGCGCGGTGGAAAACGCAGCCATACAGATGGAGGACGCCAAAAACGAGCTTGAATATCTTCAAAGCGTGGAACATGCCCTCGATATCAGCGGGACCCGTGAAGAGATCGACGAAATAAAAAGCGAGCTCGTATCCCAGGATTATGTGAAGCAAAAAAGCAAAAAGCGTAAAAAGGGCGGGGATCAGCCGGGTTTCAACCCGGTCAGGTATGTGTCTTCGGAAGGCTATGAAATATATGCGGGCAGGAACAACCGCGAAAACGACCGTCTCACCTTGAAGTTCGCAAATTCAAGGGATTTATGGCTCCATGTGAAATCCATACCGGGCTCACATGTGATAGTCCGCAAAAAGGACAGGAAAGAGGATTTCTTTCCCGACCTCACCATCAGCGAAGCCGCCGTTGTAGCAGCATACCACAGCAAAGCCAGAAACAGCGGCCAGACGGCCGTGGACTACACCCTGGTCAGGAACGTGAAAAAACCGGCCAATGCGAAACCGGGCATGGTGAATTATTTCGAATATCACAGCGCTTACGCGACTGCGGACGAGGAACTGATAAAAAAGCTGAAAAGCGATTGATGCAGGAATCCATCCGCCCTACTTGTCGTCGCCTATGACAATATCCTTTATCGATTTGACTTTTCCGTAGACAACCAGCTTGTCGCCGGTCCTCAGCAGCAGGTCGGCCCTTGGGAAGTTTATGGTTTCGTTCCCCTTTTCAACTTTCAGAACCTGTATGAATTCCTCTTTCAAATTGGATTCCATGAGGGTTTTATTGGCAAGGCCGTTGTCCCTGTCGACTATTATCTCGTATATTCCGAATTCCGGGCTTATCTTGATTACCTGCGACATGGGGTTTTTGCTTGTATAGTTGGTTATCCTTTTTTCTATTATCCTCTCCACAAAGCCGTTGAACCTGGTTGAAAGGTACTTGGTCCTGGTAAGAAGGAATAAGAACACCAGGAGCACAAGGAGGACCAGCCCGATGCTCAGCAGCCTGTTGGTGTCCTGCATCAGGATATTGATGAAAAATGAAATCAGGAGTATCTGGGAAAGATAGCTTATGACCATGAGGCCGCTTGCTATTTTCCTCCTTGCCGGATGTTGCGTCACCAGCTCCGACTCCCTTGTTGTAAAGCCCGTGTGTGTAAGGATGGATATTGTCTGGAACCTTGCCTTGTAAAGATCCATGCCGGTGCTTTTAAACAGTATCGACACTATTTCCACTATGATCCAGATTAACAAAAGCA
>CAZWVS010000101.1:0-524 GCA_964636935.1 uncultured Clostridiaceae bacterium | reverse complement strand
AAACGATACTCATGACGTCCCCTCCCCTTTACTATTTTTCAATCCTTTTACTACATCCTCTTTTTTCCTGAGTTTGATTCCGCTTGAAATTGCGCTGGTGGGACAGGCCGGAACACACTCCCCGCATCTTATGCAGTCCACGGATGTGGGGTTATTATATATGTCTATGTCCAGTTTGCAGGTCTGTGTGCAAATGCCGCATTCTATGCATTTATTGGTGTCTATCTCCATTTGATAAAGGGATATCTTGTTCATGACGCCGTAAATCGCTCCCAGCGGGCACAAGAATCTGCAAAACGGTCTGAAAATCAGAATCGACAACACTATGGTAACGATTGCAATGAACCCCTTCAGGAAAAACACCCATCCGATGTTCACGAACAGGCCGGGCTCCGCAATCATCAACGGGACCGCGGCTTCAAGCGTGCCTGCGGGACATATATACTCACAGAAAGCGGGGCTGCCGAAACCCGCTATGTTGATTACGAACAGCGGAAGCAGTATTACGAATATCAGGAGCACGG
>CAZWVS010000100.1:0-7717 GCA_964636935.1 uncultured Clostridiaceae bacterium | reverse complement strand
TCGGCGGCCTGCAGCCGATCATGATCGACGGCAAGGCGTTCGACCTCGAGATGGTCGAGGAGCTCGACGAGGACGCCGCGATGGGCGTCGGCAAGATCGAGGACTTCGCCTGGAAGGGCATCCTCGACTTCACCACCTGCACCGAGTGCGGCCGCTGCCAGAGCCAGTGCCCGGCGTTGAACACCGACAAGCCGCTCTCGCCGAAGCTGCTGATCACCAACCTGCA
This sequence comes from uncultured Clostridiaceae bacterium, assembly GCA_964636935.1. Classification (GTDB taxonomy): domain Bacteria; phylum Bacillota; class Clostridia; order DUPQ01; family DUPQ01; genus JAFGQE01. The sequence goes on along the minus strand of CAZWVS010000100.1, from coordinate 7,491 downwards.
TAAACGGACGATGCCCCTGATCAGATACAAAGTCGGGGATCTTGCGCGCGCGACAGATGAAAAGTGCGAATGCGGCAGGATATACCCGCTTATTGAAAAATTTGAAGGCAGAAACATAGAAACCGTTGTTTCACCCAATCAGACATATATGACACCGCTGCCTTTTTACGAGATAATGGGGAAAATTGCCAACGTCAAAGACTTCATGGTGGAACAGAAAAAAGAAAGCACCATAACCATCAAACTGGTGACTAAAAACGGCCCTCTCGACATAGTGGGAATGATGTCCATCAGAAAAGACATCAACAGATACCTGGACTACCCCATGAAAGTGGAATACGAATATGTCGATGAAATAGAAACCCTTCCAAACGGCAAGGCCATAAGGGTAAAGGGAATGGAAAATTACAGATAGAAGGGGGTATCATCATGTTAAGAATGATTCTCGATACGGACACATATAACGAAGTGGACGACCAGTTCGCTCTTGTTTATGCGCTGATGTCAAAAGAAGCTGTAAAGGTGGAGGCGGTTCATGCCGCCCCCTTTTATAATGAAAACTCAAACGGCCCGGAAGACGGAATGGAAAAAAGCTATGGCGAGATAATCCGTCTTATGAATCTGATGGGCGAGGAAACAGACAAAATCGTGTTCAAAGGCGCCAGGCAGTACATGGGGTCCAAAGACACCCCCTGTGAATGCGAGGCCATCGACAATCTCATAAGGCTGGCGGGCACCGCCGATGAAAACGACCCTATATATGTCGTAGCCATAGGAGCCCCTACAAACGTATCGAGCGCAATAGTCAAAGAGCCTTCGATAAAAAAACACATCAAAGTAATATGGTTGGGAGGCAACTCCCGACATTGGCCCACCGGAAGGGAATTCAACCAGATGCAGGATATAGCGGCCTCAAGGGTATTGTTCGATTCCGGGGTGGATCTTGTTCAAATACCTGTTCATAATGTGGCGTCGCATTTAAAAGTCGGGGTTCCGGAACTCAAAGCCTGCATGGGAAAATCTGAAATTGCGGAAGCGCTTACAAATCTTGTGGACGAGGCATTGGACAAAAATCCCGCAAGGACCAGGATCATATGGGATATATCCGCAGTTGCCAAAGTTGTGATTCCCGGTTCCGTAAGGACCGTGAAAATTCACAGCCCGGTATTGCACGACGACGAGAACTGCAGCTACAGCCTGGACGAAAGAAGACACTTGATCGAATGCGCATACTATCTTAACAGGGACTGGATATTCATGGATTTCTACAAAAAAATCAATAAATTAAAATAACACACCCCAAGGTATTTTCCTTGGTAATTGCCTTGGTAGTTGCCTTGGTAAAAACGTCGACGTTTTGCCTAAGGCAAACGGGCGACGAAAATACCAAGGCAGAATGCAGGCAATGAAAAAGGGCGTCAGTGATAGCGCCCTTTTTGAATGGGGTTTTTTACAAATCCATTGAATCCGCTTGCCTGAATACCTGCTCGAAGATATCAAGCGCCTTGTCGAGCTGTTCCTTTGTGTGCGTCGCAGTATAGCTTGTCCTAAGAAGACATTCGCCCGGTTTTACCGCGGGGCATATGACCGGATTCACATAAACGCCGTTTTCCAAAAGCATCCTTGTTATGACAAAAGTCCTTTTGTTGGTATAAGTCATAACCGGTATTATGGCTGTTTCCCCGTCGAGGATCAGAATCTTGCGTTCTTTAAATCCTTTGCGCATATAGTCGGAGACCTCAATCAGTTTTCCGGGTCTGTCCGGCTCCTGTTTCAAAATGTCAAGGGCTTCCATGGCGACGGCTGCATTAGGCGGCGGTATGGAAGCGCTGAATATAAAGGGCCTTGAAAAATGTTTCGCATAATTTATAACCCTTTCTTTAGATGCTATGAAACCGCCCAAGCTGGCCATGGATTTGCTGAAAGTGCTCATTATGATGTCAACCTTGTCCTCAAGCCCGAAGTGTGAAGCCGTGCCCCTTCCGCCTTTTCCTATCATTCCAAAAGCATGGGCATCGTCGACAAGAATCCTGGCCCCGTACTTTTGAGCTAGATCAACGATTACCGGCAGGTTGCATATCTCGCCGCTCATGCTGAAAACCCCGTCGGTTATTATGAGCTTGCCGTTTTCTTCGGGAATCTTTTTCAAAAGCCTTTCCAGATCATCCATGTCGCTGTGCTGGTATTTGATTGTTTTGGCGAAGGAGAGCCTGCAGCCGTCGACGATGCTTGCATGGTTTTCGTTGTCGCTTAATATATAATCACCCTTTGAAGCTATGCTGGAGATTATTCCGAGATTGGTCTGAAAACCTGTGCTAAAGGTCAGTGCGGCTTCCATGCCTACGAAATCCGCGAGCTTTTCCTCGAGTTCAAGATGCAGTTTAAGCGTACCGTTAAGGAATCTGGAACCCGAACAGCCTGTGCCGTACTGATCCAAAGCCCTTTTGCCTGCTTCGATGCATCTGGGGTCGGAGGTCAGGCCGAGATAATTGTTGGAACCGAGCATGATTGTCTCCCGTCCCTCGATTACCACCTCGGTGTCCTGCTTTGTTTCCAGAGCATGAAAATAGGGATAAAGGCCGCTTTTAATTACTTCATCGGCCTCGGTGAATTTAAGGCACTTATTGAAAATATCCATTTTTATCTCCCCAAAACTATAATAGTCGATACAATATTAACATGCTGACAAGGGTCTATCAAGTAAAATTATAAGCAGGTCATATTAACAGAGTTCAAGGTGTGTTAATATGGTTATGTAAAAAAAACAGAATGACTGTGGAGGGGGGGACGATGAACAGTAAAATCATATTGATAACCGGAGCTTCATCCGGAATAGGCAGGGCATGCGCCGAATATCTTTCAAAAAAAGGGCACAAGATATACGGAACGACAAGAAACAAATCCCTTGTTGACGACTGGAACCGTGAAACTAAAGGCTATGAGATGATAGTAATGGATGTCATATCACAAGAATCCGTCTCCGATGCGGTAAATGCGATTATTATGAAGGAAGGCGAGCTTGATGTGCTGGTAAATAACGCTGGAATGGGAATTGCCGGCCCCGTGGAAGAAACCGGATACCGTATGGCCAAAAACCAGTTTGAAACAAATTTCTTCGGATGCCACCGGGTTATCAGGGAAGTGCTGCCGCACATGAGAAAACAAAAAAGCGGATTGATAATAAACATAGGTTCTGTTGCGGGTTACATATCGATACCGTATCAATCCATGTATTCAGCCTCAAAAGCGGCACTGCAGTCACTTACATTCGCTTTAAGAAACGAAGTGAGACCCTTCGGGATAAAGGTTGCAATAATACATCCGGGCGACCTTAAAACCGGATTCACCGTAAACAGGAAAAAAACAGAAGACATCTTTAAACAATCGCCCTATGCCGCAAGTTACAAAAAATCCCTCGAAACGATGGAAAAAGACGAACAGGACGGAGGCGACCCCGTATGTGTTGCCAAAGCCATAGAAAAGGTGATGAAGCGGAAAAATCCGCCCGTATCTGTAACAGTGGGTTTCAAATACAAAACATTCGCTTTCCTTTTGCGACTCGTACCCGCAAAACTGCGCGAAAAAATCGTAGCATCCCTATACACCTGACCATAAGCACAGCCTTGGTAAAAACGTCGCCGTTTTGCCTAAGGCAAACGGGCGACGAAATGCCTAAGGCAAATGGCATAAACAGGTTCGTATACTGACATATGACAGATTTAACGGTTTGACAATGACCATACGCTATGCTAGAATTGTATATCGGTGAACCACCCGCTGGGTTTTTGGAAAACTCCGGCCCTCTACGCGGCAGGTGGGGATACAAAACAGGAGGATGATATGGAAAGACAATCGAAACAGGAAGTTATTGAAAAGTACAAGTTGCACGAAAGCGACACAGGTTCGCCGGAAGTGCAGATTGCAATTCTCACGGAAAGAATCAATCATTTGAACGAACACCTTAAAGAACACAAGAAAGACCATCATTCAAGAAGGGGACTTCTTAAAATGGTAGGTCAGAGAAGGGGTCTGCTCAATTATCTGATGAAAAAGGATATCGAGAGATACCGTGAAATAGTTGCAAAACTTGGACTGAGAAAATAAGGAAATTAGGCTGCGGCGGTATTAACCCGCCGCTGTCCATGTGGAGAATTGAGAAATTTGTTCGGATGCTCTAACAGAAAATTAAAACTTGGACTCATTAGGGAGTATGGGTTTTAATTTTCTGCGTATCCGGACATTTTTCTTATAGAATTGAAAGGAGCATGAAATGCACGAAAATCACAGAATATTCGAAACGGAATACGCAGGCAAAAAATTTGTAGTTGAAACCGGCAAACACGCACAACTGGCAAACGGAGCCTGCCTGGTAAGGTACGGCGAAACGGTAGTCATGTGCACGGCGACTGCATCGAACTCGCCAAGGGACGGCATAGACTATTTCCCGCTGGCGGTCGACTATGAAGAAAAGATGTACTCGGTAGGCAGGATCCCCGGAGGATACAAAAAGAGGGAGGCAAGACCTTCAGACAAGGCTATTCTCACATCCAGGGTAATAGACAGGCCCATGAGACCCCTTTTCCCCGACGACCTTCGAAACGACGTAGTCATAGTATGCACGGTTCTTTCGGTAGAGCAGGACAACCAGCCTGAACTGGCGGCAATGGTCGGCGCTTCCATAGCGGTAAGCATGTCCGACATCCCCTTCAACGGCCCCATAGCGGCGGTTGCGGCAGGACTTGTTGACGGCGAGATAGTTCTAAACCCGGATTACGATCAAAGGGAAAAAAGCGACATGTATGCAACCGTATCCGGATCATCGGATAAAATCTGCATGATAGAAGTCGGAGCCAACGAAGTGGCCGACGACATGGTATATGAAGGACTGATGAAGGCTCACGAAGAAATCAAAAAGATGTGCGGATTCATAAACAGCATCGTGGATGAAATCGGTAAACCCAAATTCATATATGATTCAATAAAAGTGTCCGATGAAATGCTAAACGACATAAAGGAATTCGCCTATGAAGAAATGAAAGAAGGCGTGCTTTCCCCCGACAAGAGGGTCAGGGACGAAAACATAAAGATAATAACCAAAAAAGTAAAAGAAAAATTCGCAGAAAAATATGGAGACGAAGCCAAACTTATCGGCGACGCAATATACAAGCTTGAAAAGAAAGTCGTAAGGGAACTCATCCTAAAAGAAAAGAAAAGGGTCGACGGAAGATCCCTTGACGCCATCAGGGACCTTTACAGCGAAGTGGGCGTCCTTCCCAGAACCCACGGCTCGGGCCTTTTCCAAAGAGGACAGACACAGGTGCTTTCAAATGTAACCTTGAGTTCCATAAGCGACGCTCAGAGGCTTGACGGTTTGGACGAATCCGAAACGGAAAACAGGTACATGCACCACTACAACTTCCCGTCATACAGCGTAGGCGAAGCGAGGACATCCAGAGGACCCGGAAGAAGGGAAATAGGCCACGGAGAGCTGGCTGAAAAGGCGCTTGAACCCGTGATTCCGTCAAAAGACGAATTCCCATATGCAATAAGGGTGGTCTCCGACGTGCTCATGTCGAACGGTTCAACTTCACAGGGCTCGATCTGCGGAAGCACATTGGCGCTGATGGATGCGGGCGTTCCCATCAAGGCACCCGTTGCCGGCATATCCTGCGGACTCGTGACAGATGACGAAAACCCCGACGATTACGTCCTTTTGATGGACATACAGGGCATAGAGGACTTCTTCGGAGACATGGACTTCAAAGTCGCCGGAACCCACAAAGGAATAACCGCGATACAAGTTGACATAAAACTGGACGGACTGCCGGCCAATATAATAAAAGAAGCCCTCGAGCTCACCAGAAAGGGCAGACTCGACATACTCGACAACGTAATGCTCAAAGTGATCGACAAACCCAGGGAAGAGCTTTCCGAATACGCGCCCAAGATCATGACGCTTTCAATAGACGTTGACAAGATCAAGGATGTAATCGGCAGCGGCGGAAAAGTCATCAACAAGATAATAGAGCAGACTGGCGTTAAAATCGACATCGAGGAAGACGGCACAGTTTATGTATCGACCGTTGACCTTGCAGCCGGAAACGAAGCCATCGGAATAATAAAGGCGCTCACAACGGAAGTTTCGGTCGGAATGGTGTTCAAAAACTGTCCGGTGGTTCGCATAATGAATTTCGGGGCGTTTGTCGAATACCTGCCGGGTAAGGACGGGCTTGTCCATATTTCGCAGCTTGAGCACCACAGGGTCGCAACTGTTGAGGATGTTGTACAGATTGGCGACACGATGGATGTCAAAGTTATTGAAATCGACAGGCAGGGAAGGGTCAACCTTTCCAGGAAAGCCCTCCTCCCGAAAGAAGGAAGGCATTCCGACAACAATAACGATAACTGATAAAGCGACGCACCGCAGGCAAACCCGGAAAACCCAAAGTATGAACCAGCTATTTCGGACAAGGCCGTGCGGCGTCCACAGATAAAAAAGCCCGGAATTATTCCGGGCTTTTAGAAACAGGAAAATTGTATATGATAAAAAGCATAAAATTCGATAACGGCACCGTGCTGGTGTATGAAAAGCTTCCCCATTTAAGGTCGGTATGCACCGGCATATGGATAAAAGCGGGTTCGCGTTATGAAAACGCCGGAAACAACGGCATATCCCACTTCCTCGAGCACATGTTGTTCAAGGGTACCGAAACCAGAAGCGCCAGGGACATTGCCGACGAATTCGACGGCATCGGAGGAGTGATAAACGGGTTTACGGGCAAAGAGGCCACCTGCTATTACTCCAAGACACTGGATGAACATTTCGACAAGTCCCTTGAAATACTTGCGGACATGGTTCAAAACTACCGTATTGACCCCGTAATGCTCGAAAGGGAGAAGAAGGTGGTTGTGGAGGAAATGTCCATGTACGCCGATTCTCCAGAAGACTATGTTCACGACATGCTCGAAAAGGAGATGTGGAAGGACGACCCCCTGGGATATCCGGTTATAGGAACCAGAAACAATCTGGCGCCGATGGACAGGCAGATGCTTATGGACTATGCCAAACAGCGCATGTCCCCGTGCAACACAGTGATATCCATAGCGGGCAACTTCGATGAAAAATCCGTTGTTGATGCCGTTACGGGCTATTTTGGAACAAGAGAAAAGGGACAGGGGATAAAACAGCCCGCATTTGAAAAACCCCTTTTCAGCCCCTCAACCAAAAGATACAAAAAAGACATAGAGCAGACCTATGTGTCCATCGGATTTGAAGCCGAAGGCTACGGAGGTCCCAACAGATACGCCCTCATGGCCGCCGCGGCCATATTGGGCGGGGGAATGAGCTCAAGGCTATTTCAGAACCTGAGGGAGGAAAAAGGCCTGGTGTACTCTGTCGGGGCGATGAACGAAACATACATGAATGCCGGAATAGTAAACATATATGCGGGCACCGGCGAAAGCGAGCTGGACCAGGCGATGGAATGCATA
>CAZWVS010000099.1:0-7719 GCA_964636935.1 uncultured Clostridiaceae bacterium | reverse complement strand
TACCGGAAGAGTTGTAGTAACTCTTACAATGTTGCATTTAGGTTTTCATTTGACCAAAAAGGGCGCGGCCTGAAAAAGCCTGCCGGAAAAGGGCGGGGTTGTTGCGTTTTTCAAGGAAAACGCTTGCACTTTGCCCGCTTTGAAAATAAACTGGAATCAATGAGCCGAAACTCGATTTGTCCGTTGAAAACGGTTGGCTGAATGGAAGAGAGGCAGTATGGGTATGAAGCGGGATTTCACAAAGTTGAACAGGGAAGTGTGTTTCAATGAAAACAACAAAAAGGTCATATGGCAGCCGAGAATAGGATGCTGGATAAGCGACCACATAAGCAGGGACGGGAAACTGCCGGGAAAATATGAAGGGATGACCAAGTCCGGGCTTTACAGGGACCTGGGCTGCTCCGCAAGAATCTATGAATTCAATTCGTGCTTTGTAAGGAATGAGCATCCTAAAGTCGAAAAGACAGAGCAAGACCTGGGAGATATGCGAACCCTTTACAAGATGAAATGTCCGGCGGGGGAGGTATCCTGCATAATGAGGGGGAATGCCTCCAACAACGGCAGATACTATGAAAAATGGTGGGCCGACTGTGAAGAGGAGCTAAAGGTGCTGGAGTGGATAGACGGCAGGGCCGGGTGGTCTTTCGACAGCAAGGGGTACGACCGGCTCCGCGCCGAATGGGACGGACTGGGGGAACCCTGCATATTCATACCCAGAATCGGGATTCAACACCTTTATATCAGGGCCATGGGCTATATAAACACCTCATATGCGCTTGCGGACTATCCCGACACTGTGAGAAAATACTGTGACGCCCTTGAATATAACCAGGAGGGGCTGATCGAGGTGATCAATTCGTCGCCGGTCGACATAATCAACTACGGGGACAACCTGCATGACGGGTATCTGCCGCCGGAGATTTTTGAAGAATATGTGATGCCCGTATATCAGAGGAGGGGGGAGCTGCTCCATAAGGGGAACAAGCTCGTTTACAGCCATTGGGACGGCGATGTCAAAAGGATTCTTCCGTACGCCCGGGAATGCAACCTTGACGGGATCGAGGCCATAACACCCGAACCCCAAGGTGATGTGACCCTTGCAGAAGCTAAAGAAGCCATGGGGGACATGTTTCTTTTTGACGGCATAGCGGCCATCCTGTTCGATGAGAGATATTCCGTGGAGGAGCTGCTTGATCAGGCAAGGGAAGTCATCGAATTGTTTGCGCCGAAGCTTGTTTTGGGGATATCCGACGAGATATCCTCCGAGGGCGACATAGAGAGGGTCAGGCTCATAGGCGAACTGGTCGACGAATACAACAAAGGCAGGGGATGACCCTGCCTTTCCTTCATCATGTCATGTTCATATCACGCTTTGCCCAATTTTGTTTTTCGAAGTATGAATTTAACGATTTCCACAAGCGGAATAATCAAAACGGCGGATGCCACCGTTATCAGCCACTGTATTCCCGTCAAAGGCACGGTTCTGAAAATCTTGTTGAATACGGGGATAATCACAACGGATATCTGCATTATTGCGGAAAACGCAAGGGCTCCGAAGAGATATCTGTTGCTGAAGAAATTGCTAAGGAACAGGGTGTTGACGGATGATCTGGCGTTTAGCACGTGGAAAAGCTGTATGAGCCCCAGCACCATAAAGGCCATTGTGACCGCCGTTTCCGTGCCGTAATTTTTCAAGGCGTACATATATAGGAAAATCGTTATCAAGGCTTGAAAAACACCCTGATATATTATGTTGACGCCGACTATTCCGGAAAACAGGCTCTTTTCGGGATTGCGGGGTTGTTTTTCCATAATTCCCGGTTCCGCGTCTTCCATTCCGAGTGAGAGTGCAGGGAGCGAATCCGTTACGAGGTTGATCCATAATATATGTATGGGGTATATGAAACGCCAGTTTACAAGAGTGGCTATGAAAACGGACAGGACCTCCGCCGTGTTGGCCGAAAGCAGGAACTGTATGGCTTTGCGTATGTTGTCGTATGTCTTTCTACCTTCTTCGACCGCAACTATTATAGTCGCGAAATTGTCATCCGCCAGCACCATGTCGGCAACATTCTTGGCCACATCGGTTCCTGTTATGCCCATGCCGATCCCGATGTCCGCGGCTTTAAGCGAAGGCGCGTCGTTAACCCCGTCGCCGGTCATGGCGACAACTTTGCCCCGGCTTTGCCAGGCCTTGACGATTCTGACCTTGTGTTCCGGTGAAACCCTTGCGAATACGGATCAGTCGACTATCCTTTCCTTTAATTCGCCGTCGGACAGCAAATCCAGTTCACGGCCGGTTATGACCTCGTCCCTGCTTTTGACCATTCCCAGCTGCACGGCAATCGCATATGCGGTGTTTCCATGGTCACCGGTGATCATCACGGGACGCATGCCCGCCTTCCGGCATACCACCATGGCTTCTTTGACTTCTTCCCTGGGAGGGTCTATCATGCCGGTGAGCCCGACGAAGACAAGATCCCTTTCAAGCTCCTCCACATCCATGTTGTCATCGGGTTCGTCCAGGTTTCTAAACGCGTATGAAAGAACGCGCAGCGCATCTTCGGACATGCCGGATGAAGCGGCTTCCGCAGCTTTTATATCCTCTTCCAGGATTTTCCTGATTTCCCCGTCTTCGTATATATGGGTGCATTTTTCAATAAGGACGTCATATGCGCCTTTAACCAAAGCCTTGCTTTCGCCGTCGAAATCGTTGACGGTGGTCATGAGTTTGCGTTCGGAATCGAAGGGGGCTTCGTGCTCCCGCATATGCTGCTGTTCCAGTTCCTTTTTATATAATCCCTTTTCCGCGGCAAATCTGATGAGGGCGGTTTCAGTGGGGTCGCCAAGTGTTTCCTGGTCGTCATTGCCTCCGGAGGTTTTCGTGTCGTTGCAAAGCACCATGATTTTTAAAAGCATATCCATCGAGGAGGCGTCCTTGTCCCCTCCGGGAAGGTATGTTTTTTTGACGGTCATTTCATTCAGGGTCAGCGTACCGGTCTTGTCGGAACAAATGACCTGTGTGCTGCCGAGTGTTTCAACCGCCGGCAGTTTTCTGATAATGGCCTTTCTTGCCGACATTCGCTGCACACCGAGTGCCAGGACGACAGTCACTATGGCGGGAAGGCCTTCGGGTATTGCGGCTACGGCAAGACTTACAGCCGTCATGAACATGTCAATGGGATTTCTCCCCTGCACCATGCCTGTTATGAAAATGACGACGGCGGCACACAAAACCGCTATGCTGAGCACCTTGCCTGTTGCGTTCAGCCTTTTTTTCAAAGGGGTTTCCATACCGATGTCGCCTTCATTTATGTATTCGGCGATTTTACCCACTTCCGTGTCCATTCCCGCGGAGACCACTATTCCGCTTCCGCGGCCGTAGGTTATTATACCGGATGTGTAAGCCATGTTTGAACGGTCGCCCAGTGGGATTTCTTCGTCATCTATCTTGTCGGTTTTCTTCTCTACAGCGACGGATTCGCCGGTGAGGGCGGATTCCTGGATTTTAAGACTTGAGCTTTGTATGAGTCTGATATCGGCGGGTATGTAGTCGCCGGCCTCAAGTTCCACCAGGTCGCCGGGAACTATCTCCTCCCGTCTTATGCTTTTCACTTCTCCGTCGCGATAAACCCGCGCATAGGGTTTTGACATGCTTTTTAAAGCTTCAAGGGCTTTCTCCGCTTTGTTTTCCTGAACAACACCTATTATCGCGTTTATAATGACTATGGCCAGGATTATCAGGGAATCGGCCAGCTCGCCCAGGACGCCCGATATTATGGCTGCTACCAGCAGCACGATCACCATTACATCCTTGAACTGCTCCAGGAATCTTTGCAGCAATGTTATCTTTTTATCTTCGGCAAGGGCGTTTTTGCCGTATTTTTGCAGTCTTTTTTGTGCTTCTTCCGATGAGAGGCCGTTTTCGCCCGTCTGTAGGCTTTCGAATATCTCCGGAATGTCAAGCATATGCCATCTTTTCATAATAACACCTTGTATGATGCATTTGCGTGCATGCTGATCCTTTCCCGCTTCTTTATAAAATCAATGAATGCATTGTGAATTATTCATATCCCTCCAATCAAATATTAGCAGACAGGTTAAAAACAGTCAAAGCGCACATCGGGCCGCAACGAAGCCCCGGACAAGACAATTCAAGAAATCCACTAAGCCATGATATATGGTTTGAGCTCTTCAAGCGATTCTATATATATGTCCACATTCAGGTCGATGGGAAGGCCGTGGGTGTTGAAATAGCAACTTTTCACATCCGCATTGACCGCGGCTTCGATATCCACGGACCTGTCTCCCACCATAAGCACCTCGTCCCGTTCCAGGGAATATTTATCTATGAGATGATTTATGCTTTTGGGGGAGGGCTTTATTCCAAAACCGTCGTCGCTTGTAATGATTTCCTTGAAGTGCTTTATAAAATCATGGTGTTCCAAAAACCGATAGATAGATGAGCTCCTGTTAGTATAGATGAAATTGCTCCCGCCCCTTTCAATGACCAGCGAGAGTATTTCGTCCGCGCCTTTGAAAGGCGGCGAACCGACCACGCTTATTTTCGCCTCCTCCGCACGAAACCGCTTTCGTATCATATCGGGGCTGATCGAATATTTTTTGGAATAATATTCGTAGACATCGGCAAACGATTTATGTAAAAGGGGAAGAATCTCGTCTTTTCCGGCTTCGATCCCCAAACTCTGAAGGGCCTCTTTAAAAATATCCGATATTCCCGGATATGTGTCGTAAAGAGTCCCGTCGAAATCCCATATGATATCCCTGACCATAAAAACACACTTCCTTTTTGACGTTATGAAATATATACTATATTATATGCTGTAAAATGAAAAGAGGTAATAAATTGATTAGACCGGTTGATGAAAAAACATATTTGCTCAAAGGCGAAAAGGTTGTTCTTGAAAGCGAAAGGGGAAGCTTCGGTGAACTGATCCCCGAAAAAGCCCGGAGCCCTCAGGGGACGATTGCACAAAAAATACTTGAGTCGCATAATGTCTCCAAAAGCGAAAAAGACCTGAAGATAAAGTTCGACTCGCTGGCTTCGCACGATATAACCTATGTCGGCATAACGCAGACGGCAAAATCAAGCGGTCTTGAAAAATTCCCTCTTCCGTATGTCCTTACAAACTGCCACAACAGCCTTTGCGCCGTGGGGGGAACCATCAATGAAGACGACCACATGTACGGCTTGTCGGCGGCGAGAAAATATGGGGGCATATATGTGCCCGCCCATCTGGCGGTAATCCATCAGTACATGAGGGAGATGATGACCGGATGCGGCAAAATGATACTCGGCTCCGACAGTCATACAAGATACGGGGCGCTTGGTACCATGGCCATGGGCGAAGGCGGGCCGGAACTAGTGAAGCAGCTTCTCGGGAAAACCTATGATGTAAAATACCCCAAAATCTGCCTTGTATATCTAAAGGGCAGCCCGATAAAAGGAGTCGGTGCCCACGATGTGGTCCTTGCAATGATTGGAAAGGTTTTCGGCCGGGGATTTGTAAAAAACGCCGTGCTTGAATTCGCGGGACCGGGAGTTGACGGCCTGTCAGTCGATTTTAGAAATGGAATAGACGTAATGACCACCGAAACAGCCTGTCTTAGTTCAATATGGAAGACAGATGAAAAGGTCAGGGAATATTACAGGATCCACGGCAGGGAGGATGATTACAGGGAGCTGAAACCCGACGACATAGCCTGCTATGACATGATGGTTGAAATAGACCTGTCCGCCGTCAGGCCGATGATGGCGCTTCCTTTCCATCCGGCGAACACATACCCCGTCAAAGAGGTGATTGAAAACGCCGGGGACATATTCAATGAAATAGAAAAGGAATCCGGACATTTCACAGGCGGGAAGACAACATTGAAACTTAGCGACAAGATAACCCATAAGGGGATAATGGTGGACCAGGGGATAATAGCGGGATGCGCCGGCGGAACATTTGAAAACATAACCGTTGCAGCTTCAATATTGGAAAACAAAAAAACAGGGAGCGGAGATTTTTCATTGAGCGTTTATCCCCAGAGCCAGCCTGTCAACTATTATTTGAACAAGACCGGGGCCGTTGAAATTCTTATGACATCCGGGACTATAATGAAGACGGCCTTCTGCGGACCCTGCTTCGGAGCCGGGGATGTGCCTGCAAACAACGCATTCAGCATAAGACACACCACAAGAAACTTCCCGAACAGGGAAGGATCGAAGCCCGAGCAGGGGCAGATGGCGGGAGTCGCGCTCATGGATGCAAGAAGCGTGGCAGCCACCGCCGCCAACGGCGGATTATTGACGCCTGGCACCGAAGTGGATTACGACGATGCGATACCCGAATACGAATTCAACGGAAAAATTTATGAAAACAGGGTTTACTACGGATATGAAAAGTCCGATTCAAAAGCGGAGCTCAAATACGGACCCAATATAAAGGACTGGCCGGAAATAGACCCCCTTGCGGACAATCTGCTTCTGATGGCTGCTTCGGTAATTGATGACGAAGTCACAACCACCGATGAATTGATACCTTCGGGGGAAACTTCCTCATACCGATCGAACCCTCTGAAACTTGCCGAGTTCACCCTAAGCAGAAAAGACCCTGAATATGTGGGAAGGACGAAAAAGGCGATGCAGTTGGAAGAAGACAGAAAAACCGGCAGACTGAAGAAATTTATGGGTGTAGACCTTGAAGAAACAAAAATCGGAAGTTTGATATATGCCAATAAACCGGGGGACGGATCAGCCAGGGAACAGGCGGCATCGTCACAGAAAGTGCTCGGAGGACAGGCGAACATAGCCATAGACTATGCCACAAAACGCTACAGGAGCAATCTTGTGAACTGGGGAATGCTTCCCTTCACTGTTGAAAGCAAACCGGATATTGAACCCGGCGATTTCATATACATACAAGGTATAAGGGAAAAGCTGGAAAAAGGCGAAGAGAGATTCACAGCCGTAATACTCGGGAAAAACAAGGAATTCGAACTGTCGCTGGAAGGCATGGGTCCCGATGAAAGAAACATTATAATCGAAGGTTGCCTTATGAATTACTACAGAAGCAAAAAATAGGAAAGCCAAAACCTCCGCGCACCCGCTGAATACGAAAAGGGCGTTCGGACAGGTCATATATAACTCCGGGGGTGAAAGCTGCCGCGGCCCGCGGAAAGCAAAAATGAAAAAGGACGCCTGATAGATGGACTCAAAAAAAAGAGACTTGATTTTAAACGGAAACATGCGCAAGGTGCTCATCGTCCTCGCCCTGCCCATCATGCTCGGAAATCTCATTCAGACGGCATACAGCATAACGGATACATATTTTGTGAGCCGGCTTGGGGACATCGAAGTCGCAGCCATCGGATTTGTGTGGAACCTGATATTCCTGATAATCTCCCTCGGACTGGGGCTTTCAGTGGCGGGAAGGTCCATGATAGCCCAGTATATCGGTTCGAATGACGAGGAAAGCGCAAGAAAAACCGCGGGACAGATGTTTTCATTCATGGCGACCCTGGGCCTGGGGCTGAGCATTATATTTTATATAATAGCACCCTATATATTGAAATTGATGGGCGCCGACGGGGAGCTTTACCGTTATTCGCTTCAATATATGCGGATAGTGCTGCTGGGGATGCCCTTCCAATATTTATTCTTCTCTTTCAACGCCATAAAAAACGGAAAAGGCGACATGGTGACCCCGATGA
>CAZWVS010000098.1:4882-7730 GCA_964636935.1 uncultured Clostridiaceae bacterium | reverse complement strand
ATGCGGAGGGACAGGTATGCGGAGGGACAGGTATGCGGAGGGACAGGTATGCCGGAGGAACAGGTCTGCCGGGGGACAGGTATGGGCAGGATGGATAGCGGGTGTGGGATATGAAAAAGCCCCCGGTTTACGAGGGCTTTTAATAAGCTGGGTCGGGTTGGTTGGTTACCAGGATATACCCTGGCTTATCATTGCTTCGGACAACTTTAGGAGTCCGGCTATATTCGCGCCCATCTCCAGGTCGTCCGGATGACCGTATCTTTTGGCTGTGGTTGCAGCGTTGGTATAGATGCTTTGCATGATTTCCCTCAATTTTGAATCAACCTGTACAAATGTCCATGGGAGGCGGCTTGAATTCTGGCTCATTTCCAAACCGGATGTGGCCACCCCGCCAGCATTTGAAGCCTTGCCGGGAGCATAATACACGCCGTTTTCCTTAAACAAGTGGATGGCTTCGGGTGCGCAGGGCATGTTGGCGCCTTCACCCACATATTTGCAGCCGTTGTCTATTAACAGTTTTGCATCTTCCGCTTTCAGCTCGTTCTCGGTCGCACAGGGAAGTGCGATGTCACAGGGAACACTCCACACACCCCCGCCTTCATGATATTCGGCATCGGAGTGATACTCCAGATATTCCTTTATTCTTTCCCTTTTCAATTCCTTTATCTCCTTGAGCGCTTCAAGGTCGATTCCTTCGGGGTCATATATGTAGCCGGAAGAGTCGGAGACGGTGATAACCCTGCCTCCGAGTTGTGTTGCTTTTTCAACGGCGTATATGGCGACATTTCCGCTACCCGACACCGAAACCCTCTTATCCTTGAAAGTCTCATTGCGGGAATTCAACATTTCTTCGACGAAATAACAAAGGCCGTAACCGGTGGCTTCTTTTCTGACAAGCGAACCGCCATAGCGGAGTCCTTTGCCGGTAAGGACACCGGTCACTTCGTTCTGCATGCGTTTGTACTGTCCGTAAAGATAACCGATTTCCCTGGCTCCCACTCCTATGTCGCCTGCGGGCACATCGGTGAATTGGCCGATATGACGTGAAAGCTCGGTCATGAAACTTTGGCAGAATCTCATGATTTCACGGTCGCTTTTGCCTTTGGGATCGAAATCCGAACCGCCTTTTCCACCGCCCATGGGAAGTCCCGTGAGGGCATTTTTAAAGCATTGCTCGAAGCCCAGGAATTTAATTACAGATAAATTGACAGAAGGGTGAAAACGGAGACCGCCTTTATAGGGGCCGATTGCCGAATTGAACTGTACCCGGTAACCCCGGTTCACCCGCACCCTGCCGTTGTCGTCCATCCAGGACACCTTGAACATAATTATACGTTCAGGTTCGGAAATCCTTTCCATTATCCCTTCCTTTTCCAGTTCGGGATGTTCGTCGATTATGTTTTCGCATGATTCGAAAACCTCTGTAACCGCCTGTAGGAATTCGGTCTGGTCCGGATCCCGCATTTTAATTGTTTCAAAAACATTTTTTAGATATGGGTTTTTTAATTGCATCGGTGCCTCCGTAATTAATTTGTGTCTGTCTTATGAAAAAGGCAGTGTGGAAATTATAACGCTTTTTAGGTGAAAATGAAATATATTTTTTCAAATATTGCATAAATGCATCAAAAATAAGCAAAATAATGGTACAAATTGTAGAAATATGCAAATATTAAAACAAAAAGCGTTTATTTTTGAAAGTATATAAAAAATGTTTTAAGCTTGCAACTCGATGGTGAAATTCTTGATTTTACATAAAACACCCGGATTCCACCCTTTTTTGCATATCAGGGTATTTGCATATTTATACCTATGTCTTATAATTGTAGATGAATAGATATTGAAGGGAAAAATATAAAATAATGGGACTATTGGAAAAACTAAAAAGCATATTCACTAAAGGGGATAATTCGCAAAACCCGAACAAAGCGGATATGGACGCATCGCAGATTGAAGAGATTAAAAGCATCATAGAAGAGAAAAAAATCGGCAAGCTTGTGCATTATACGCAAATAGAGAATCTTTTCAGCATACTTAAATTCGGGCTCGTCCCGGTCGACTACCAGATAAGAATGGGAATACAATCTGTAAAAAGTAGCATAAAGCCCAAGGAATGGGAAAAGTTATACACAAGCTGCTCCATTGAACATCCCTACAGTTACGAACTTTACAAGAAAAAAAAGAAAAACGGGAAATCGCGATGGGCGTTGATTTTCGTTGATGCAAAAGTTCTTTATGCGGGAGAAAACAATGCGTACTACTTCAACAGGCCGGCAAGATTCCTGCTTAAAAAAAACAAGCCGGAGGATTTCAATAACGCAGATGCGTTCAAAAGCATGTTTGACAATCAGATAAATCCCGACGGCAGAAGGCCGTTCAGAAGGAAAAAGAAACTGAAAAGCTTTTATCCGACCGACCCCGGCGCAGAGGTTCTCATCGACGGAATAATTGACAAGAAATTCATCGAATGCGTCTGCTTTGAAACTAAAAACGACATGGACGCATACGTAAACATGCACAGTGAAGATCTTCTGGAGGAATATAACTATCTGATATTCAAGGACTATTTTAAAAAGAGGGATTAAGCTCAAACAGAGGGCGGCTTAAGTTTAAAAGGTAAGAAATATGGGAATAATAAATTGAAAGGAGAAATTCATATGAAAAGTCTTGGAGACAAAATGAAGGAAATTAAGGATAAACTATCTGCAAAAGGAAAAATCAAAGCAGGCGAAGCCCTTGACGATCAGGAGCTTGAGCTTGAAGGAAGGCTTCAGAAGAAGAAGATCGACTCAAAGGAAAAGACCGAGCAGCAAAAAAAGGATTTCAAAGAAGATGTGGAGAATAAGAAAGA
>CAZWVS010000098.1:0-4782 GCA_964636935.1 uncultured Clostridiaceae bacterium | reverse complement strand
TCGGGTAGGATTATTTGAAAAAATTTATAATAACAATAAGAAGCAAATACTATTTCATTCCGACAATCTATACGGTATTCTTTGCGTTGCTGGCCGCGCTGTTGATTAAAATGGACTATTACAACAACGGCTTTTTCAATGTGCCGCAGGTTTTGAGCATGCAGGGCGAAGCGGGAAGCAATGTCCTGATTATGATCATAGGCGGATTGATTACTCTAATAACCTTTGCCTATTCAACCATTATGATTGTTCTGACGATTTACGGCAATCAGCTTTCACCCCGCACGCTTCAGGATTTTCTGGAAAACAGGAGAACACGCCGTATAATCGGTTTTTATACGGGGGTCCTGGTATTTTCCATCATCTCCCTTTTCGCCGTAAAACTATATAACAGGGATGTGTTGATTCTTGCCCCTACAATAAGTATTGCGTTTTTTATCGTCGGTATTGTCATTTATATTTATTTCATGCATCTGGTTTCAAAATCCCTGCAGACAGGAATATATATTCAAAACCTGGTCGAGGAAGCAGCCGAATTCATTACTAAAAGACAGCAGACTGTGGAATCCAATCCCCGGATAAGCATAGAGAATATCGATGAACATGAGGAAACGCTAGAAAAAGACTCATGGGAATTGACGCCGGACCACTCGGGATTCATACAATATTATGATGAAAAGAAACTTTTCGAGCTTGCAAAGAAGAAGGACATTTTAATATATTGCAACCGTAAGGCCGGGGAGCACATAATGGAAGACACCACTTTTATAAAGATTTATAATTCTAAAAATATTGATGTGGATAAAAGGGATGAACTTGAGGAGGAAATTGCAAAGATGGTCAAGATAGGGGAGGAACCCAATCTTGACGGGGACATATACACCAAAACAAACAAATTGGTGGAAATTGCAGTGAAATCACTTTCGCCGGGTATAAACGATCCCGCCACAGCCATAATCTGTATTGAAAAAATCGGGTTCCTTTTAAAAAAATATGTTGTCAATTCGGAGGCGAAAATCTACCGTGATGAAGAAAAAAAATTAAGGATTATACTTGAAGGACTGACTTTCAAAAAAATGCTTTTTGACCATTTTTATCAAATAAAGCATTACGGAATTGAAGATTTACGGGTTTATATAGCGATTTTGTCGGCTCTTAACCGCATATCGCAAAACGGGACATATTACATCAAAAGGCAGATATGGGAGTTCTGCAAGTATCTTCTGTCAGAGACGCATCCGGAAGATTATCCTGTGTTTGAAAAAGTTCACCTGTATGAGCGGTTTTATCAACTTGCCAAAGCCACGGGCTTCAGGGACGAGCTTAAGGAAATATTTAAAATGGATTAGCTGTAAATTGCTGATATGTATTTATTATTCAAATGGAGGGGTTCGACATGAAAATTGGAATAGCATTGGGAGGCGGAGGCGCACGAGGGGTTGCCCACCTTGGTGTTTTGAAAGCGCTCGAGGAAATGGGCATAAAGCCTGATGTGATATCGGGAGCCAGCGCAGGTTCCATAGTCGGGGCGTTCATAGCGGCGGGGATGGGTGCCGAAGAGGCTTTCGATCTCATAAAGGACGACAGGTTTTTGGATTATGCTAAAATCCATATTCCCGTTACGGGATTGTTTTCCCTGGACAAGTTTGAAAAAAATCTTGAAAAAACCCTGCCCGTGTCAAATTTCGACGAACTTGAAATACCGTTGTATGTAGCCGTATCCAACCTCAACAGCGGAAAGGTGGAGTACCTTGAAAAAGGTTCACTGATACAGGCCGTAAAAGCGTCTTCTTCAATACCGGTGCTGTTCTCAGCTGTTGAGATAGACGGCAATATGTATGTGGACGGAGGGCTTTTGGATAACCTTCCGTATAAACCGCTTCTCGATAAATGCGACAAGGTAATAGCCGTGGATATTTTCCGGAGTGAGCTTAATGATAAACTAGACAGCCTTTATGATATCGCTGTCAGGACCTTTGAGCTTAGTGTCAGCATAAACAGGGAAGAGGCTCGCAACGACTGCACGGTGCTAATCGAACCCGAGGGGTTGGGGGATATAAACATCCTTGACAATAGCGACGGCGGTCGGATTTTTGAGTTGGGTTATAAGTCTTGCATGGGAATGAAAGATAAGATAATCCAAAGCATCGGCTAGGCGGTATAACAATTTACCCGGCCATTCCCATTGGTCGGGAAACTTTGATTTGCGGTGGAAAAGTCAATTGACAGCAAAAGGATTTGTGCTATAATGAGCCTAATAATAACGCTTAATCCGCAAGGAGCGGGGAAACCGTAAATGGGGCGAATTTCTTTATTGAATAGGATAACTCTTTCAGTCCGAGCCCGTCAGCTAACCTCGTAAGCGTAGAAAGAGAGATGTGAATTCAAAGCCGCATTCATTTGCCGGTTTGATGGATTTACAAATTGGAAAATGAAAAGAAGTTTAAAGCTTAAAATATTCAGCACGTTTCTAATCGTATTGTTTGCTTTCACATTCAGCAACATCTGGTCCATAATAAATTTCAATAGGTTGAGCAGGTCCATAGACAGCATCATGGAGTCCAATTACCGCAGCATCGAAGCGGCGCAGCAGATGATAGTTGCGATTGAGCGCCAGGACAGCGCCGAGCTTGAGCACATGTTTTCACAAAGCGACAAAACGGTTCAGGCATTCAATGAAAACCAAAAGGTGTTTCTAAGCTGGCTCACCAGGGCGGAGGACAATGTCACTGAAGAAGGCGAAGAGGAAATAATAAACAGCATTAATGAGAGTTACGATAACTATACCACAAGATTCACAAACCTGATCATGATGGACAAGCAGGATAACGAAAACGAATTGAACGATTACTACTATACCAACATATTGCCTCTCTTCGAGCAGACAAAAAGCCATTGCAGGGATCTTTTGGCGCTGAATCAAAAAAAGATGGTCGAAAGCAAGGACCGGTCGCTCGCGGTCGCCCAAAGGGCCACTGTGACGACGGCTATAATATCGGTGGTCACCATTCTTCTGGGGCTGTTCCTGGTGAGTTACCTGTCGCGAAAAATAGTAAGACCGATATATGATTTCATATCCAAGACAAAAATGATATCCGAAGGAAGCTACAATCAGAAACTGGAAGTGGCGGGCGACGACGAACTTGCCCAACTTGCTGTGGAATTCAACAACATGGCGGACAAACTTGTCGCATATGAAGAAACAAACATCAGCAAATTAAAAGAGGAAAAAAACAGATCCGAGGCCATAGTGAACAGCATAAGCGACGGGATGATCGTAACGGACAGCGAACATAGGATATTGCTTCTCAACAGAAAGGCCGAAAGCATATTCAACGTACGTGAAGCTGAATCGATAGGGAAACATTTTTTGGAAATCATAGATAACAAGAAAATGTTCGAACTATTGAAAAATGTCCAGGAGGAAAAAGGGGGCTGGACAAAAAAACATTACGAAGACCTGGAAATAAACTCAGAAGAGGGAACGGAATACTTTACGGTGAATGTGCGCCCCGTAAGGATGCAGGGTGTGGATAATATCGGTTCTGTAGCTTTGATACAGGATGTGACGAAGCTTAAGGAAGTGGAAGCGATGAAATCCGACTTCATATCGACGGTGTCCCATGAGTTCAGAACTCCGTTGACATCGATAATAATGGGAGTCGGCCTTTTGCTTGAGGAGATTCCCGGTGATTTGACCGAAAAGCAAAAGGAACTGATAAATGTAATCAAGGAGGATTCGGAAAGGTTGAATAAGCTTGTAGGTGAGCTTCTTGACTTGTCCCGGTTGGAATCCGGCAAGATACAAATGGATATCCAGCAGCACAATGTCTATGAACTGGTGGACTATGTCAAAAACACTTTCAAGCTCCAGCTTGAAGACATAGGCGCCAAGATAATCAAAGAGCTTCCCGAAGACTTAAGCGACATAAAAGTGGATGTCAGCAAAATGACATGGGTGTTGACAAACCTTGTGGGGAATGCTTTAAGATATATACCGAAGGATGGAACGGGAACCGTTGAAATATCCGCCAAAGAGATTTACGGGAAAATCATAATTTCCGTCAAAGACAACGGATCCGGTATCAGTGAAGACCAGAAAAAGAAGATTTTCGACAAGTTCGTTCAGGGCGGCAACGGCGGCAAAGCCGGTCTGGGGCTTGCAATATGTAAAGAGATAGTCAGGGCCCACGGGGGCGACATATGGGTGGAGAGTGAGAAGGGTGAATATACCACTTTCTATTTCACGGTAAATACAATATAGTGAGGTTGATGATGAAAAAGGTGTTGATAATCGATGACGAAAAAAATATCCTTGACTCGGTTGCGATGTACCTGGACGGGCATGATTTTAAAGTGACCACGTCAATGGAGGGTATCGAAGGGATTAAGATGGCAAAGGATGAGCCGCCGGATGTCATCCTGCTTGATTTGCTTCTTCCGGATATGGACGGGTATCTTGTGTGCAGGACATTGAGTGAAAACAAGGTCACTCAGGGTATACCCATCATAGTAATAAGCGCAAAAAGCCAGGAAGAGGACATTGAAAAAGCCAAGGAGTACGGCGCTTCCGATTATATTTTAAAACCCTTCGAACCGAAAAAATTGATAGAAATGATTAATAAAAACATAAAGGAGAACGAGGATGAGTAAAAAAAGAATTCTGGTAATCGACGATGAAAAGAACATAAGGACAATGATACGCAACTGCCTTGATGAATCCGTATATGAAATCGATATCGCCGTAAACGGTGAAGAGGGTTACGCGAAGTTAAATGAATC
>CAZWVS010000097.1:0-7774 GCA_964636935.1 uncultured Clostridiaceae bacterium | reverse complement strand
CGGTTTTAAAAGCTTTTTCAATTGTCTGTATGTGTTTGGGCATCAGCGTCTGCCCGCCCAGAAGAACGGATTCCGGCGGATAGCTTTTTAGATTGTTTTCCATTATATACCGGGCGAACCTGTAAATAGTTTCTGTTATTCCCATTATGAGCCTGGGTTTGGTCTTTTTATATATTGAATACAGAAGCTCAAGCCTTTCTTTATCCATATATGCAGGGCTTACAAGATATGTTCCCGATATGGGGTTTTTAGTGTACACAACATCCTTTGGATTGTCAGCAAAATATATCGATTCCGGGGATTTGATAAGCAACCTGGTGATACCCGGATACACACCCACCATTTGATTGAAATATTCGTTGGCGGAATGATTTGCTTCATAACTGTCCCTGGTCAGTACCATTCTTTCGCCGCTGGTGCCGCCTGTTTGTAAACGTTTGCCGGGAGGGCCCTGTCCGTATATGAATAGTCGCGGATTTTCGTTCACCGTGTCCTTGGTGATTACTGGAAAATGTTTAATGTCGGAAAGTGCTGTGTCGGGCTCCAGCGCCAGTTCGTTTTTGTATTTTTTATAGAAGGGCACGTTTTCAACGGCGTGCTTTAACAGTTCGCTCAGCAATATGGTCCTCTGCCTGTTCATTTCGTCTTCGGACCCGTTTTCCGTTTCCCGCAGATACCTTGTATACCGGGTTTGCTCAACCTGTCGGGCCGCAAGCCTTTTTAGCTGCACGGCCGCCTCCATGGTTATTCTGCGTGGATTCATAAAGATTCCCCCGTTCTGTTTTATCCACGGGCATCAAGGAGTTTTTTCTTAATCCTGTACTTCCTCCACATCATCCAAAGCGGCGTCGCTATGAATATTGATGAGTATGACCCGCTTGTAAGTCCTATTATCAAAGGAAATGCGAACTGCCTTAAGGATTCCACATTATATATTGACGCAAATATGTAAAGCGTAGTGATTGTAAGCAGCGTGGTGACCAGTGTGTTTATTGTTCTTGGCAGCGATTGCACTATGCTGGTATTGACCATGGTTTCAAAGTCGGCCTTGTGCATCGATGCGCTGTTTTCCCTTATCCTGTCATATATTACGATTGTGTCGTTCATCGAGTATCCTATTATGGTAAGTATGGCCGCAACAAAAACAAAATTAACCGGTATGTTGAAAACCACATATACGGACATCATTATAAGGGCGTCGTGTATGAGCGCCACAATGCCGAACAGGGCCGCTGAAAGACCGGACATGACCCTGAACCTTATGCCCACATATATGACTATGAGCAACATGGCCCAGCCTGCCGCCATTAAGGCTTTGTTCCTAAGTTCCACCCCTATGAAGGGTTCTACCGACTGAAGCTCGGGTTGCGTGGATTCGACGGTGTTGTATTCTGCTGAAAGGAAGTCGACAACGGCGTTTATCTCCTCATTGTTAAGTGTGTTTTCCTTGGAAACCCTTATTGATAGAAGATATATGCTGTCGTCCCGGTTCTCCGGATCGAAGGTCTGCTCCTTTTGAACCGTTAGGTTTTTACCCAGAAGGTCCGTTAAACGCCCTTCGGCAGCCGCTGCGTCGTAATTGTCGTCTTCCATCGCAATTTTTATTATGGTTCCGCCTTCAAACTCTATGTCCCAATCGAACCCCCCGCTTATCACATAGAACACCATGCCTATTAAAAGTAAAACGGCGGAGAATATGAAAAAGTATTTTCTTTTACCTATTATGTCTCTCATTCAGTGACCTCCTTCACGCCGTAGTACCATTTGCGACTGAAAATCTTTAATGTCGACAGGGCCTTTAGCATGTATTTAACTATTACAAGGGCGATGAAGAAGCTCATCAGCACTCCGATTATCAGGGTTAGCGCAAACCCTTTTATAGGGCCGCTTCCAACTATGTACAGGGCGCCGCCCGATATGAGGGTTGTGACGTTTGCGTCGAATATGGCCGAAAAAGCCTTCTTGAATCCGACGTCTATGGCGTCTTCCAACGCCATGCCGTTTCTCAGTTCCTCTTTTATTCTTTCATATATGATGACATTCGCATCCACGCCCATTCCGATTGTAAGGATTATACCCGCTATCCCGGGAAGGGTTATTGATGCGTTGAACGCCAGCAGCCAGAAAAGTATGCTTGCGACCAGGCCCGCCAGGGATACGGACGCAACCAGTCCGGGAAGTCTGTATCTGAATATCATGAAACACACGACCAATATGAATGCAAGCACTGCGGCCCTTAATGTCACGTTCAATGCGCTTTCACCAAGCACAGGTGTTATTGAGTTTATCTCTTTAGCAGTCATCGCAAAGGGGAGCGCGCCGTACTGTATGTAGTTTGCCATTTCAATTGCTTCCTGGCCGGAGAAATTTCCTGTTATGGATGCTTCTCCGCCGGCAAGTGTCTGCTGCACTATCGGATAGCTTTTGAGTTCGTCATCAAGATATATGGCTATGGGTTTTCCTACGAGTTCGGAAGTCGCCTGTGCAAATTTCTCCACACCCTCCCCCTGGAATTTCAGGGAAACCGAATATGAATTTTCCTGAGTGTTCATATATGGTGCGGCTTCAGCCACGTCCGAGCCGTCAAGCAGGATGTCGTCGTCTTTTAGCTCTTCCACAGGTACAAGGAACCTTATCTCGTTTCCGTAAGGCGTCCTGACAATTTCGTATTTTTCCTCGTCCCATCTCTGGAAAGTGAGTTTGGCCATCTCGCCAAGGTCGTCTATGACTTTCTGAGGATTGGTGTCGTCTCCGCTGGCATAGGGTATTTCAAGCAGAAGCCTTTTGTTTTCAAAATCCGGGCTCATGTTGTAGTCGAATGTCCCCCTGGCTTCTATTCTTTGTTCCAGTATGCCCTGGATCGTCCTCAACTGGTCTTCAGTAACCGCATCGATATCATCAACTTCGGGATACAGTGTCGCCGATACGCCACCCCGTATGTCTATGCCCGTCTTTATGTTTTTTACGGAATTATAGTTCAGATTCGGCATTTCAACAAAAAGCATTATAACAAAAAAAGCTATCAGCAAAACAGCTACGGAGAACTTGATCCACTTTTTCGCACCCGGCTTGATCTTGGGCTCTTTTTTCTTCGTCGGTGAGTAGCCCGGCCCGGAATATTTCCTGGGTTTATTCGCCATTAGGATATCTCCCTCCATGCAGGTAATAAAAATACCTGTATAATTAGAATATAAAAGAGCATAATATGCTCTCAATAAACACCTAAAATATTATATATGCCACCCGGACAATAGTCAACAAAACCTCCGAAATTTAAGATTAACCCCCGGGGGTTAATCTTAAAAATAGGTTTGATTTATGTTGTTGTTTTTGTGTTATGGCGTCTGCAGGGGATCGAACAGGTATTTGAGGAAGTCCATATCCGGATCCAGCACGATGGTCGTGCCTTCGCCGAGAGTGTCCTTGTATGCCTGCAGGCTTCTGTAGAATGCGTAGAATTCAGGGTCGCGGTTGTATGCGTCGGCATAGATTTTCAAGGCATCGGCATCGCCTTCGCCTTTTATTGTTTCCGCTTCTTCATAAGCTTCCGCCTCGATTATAGTGGCGTCCTTGTCGGCCAGGGATTTGATCTTCTGGGCTTCTTCGAGCCCTTCGGACCTGTATGTTTTGGCCGCCCGCTCACGTTCGGTCCTCATTCTGTTGAATACGTTTTCATAGTTTTCCACCGGCAGGTCGGTTCTTTTTATCCTTATGTCTATCACTGCAATACCGTATTCCATGAGTCTTTCGTTGGTTGTCTTCAGGATGTCTTTCAACATTCCCTCCATATACTCCTTGTCCGATATTACCACGTGGGCATCCACTTTTCCGATTTCCTCGTTCAGCTTTGAATAGACGATTTCATCAAGTCTCTGATGTGCTTTGCTTGTGTTGTTTATGGTAGATACGAACAATGCCGCGTTTGCAATTTTCCACTGTGCATAGTTGTCGAGCACAAGCTTCTTCTTGTCAAGTGTTATGACTTCCCTTGTAACCGTATCATATGTAAGAAGCTGATTGATATATTTTTCAGTGGTCTGGATAAAGGGAATTTTCATAAACAACCCTTTTCTGCCTTCAACCACTTTCACTTTATTGAGATTGGGGTTGTCCAGTCTGGCCTGTCTCATCGCTTCGGTTTCCTCGTCGATAATGACACGGACGACTTCGTTGAACTGCTTTACTACAACCTGTTCCCTTTCGTCCACACGGAAAGTGAAAAGATTGAACAATATAACCAGTCCTATTATACATGCGGCGGCAATAAGAATTGATTTTACCGTTTTGTTTACGGGCATTTTGCCGCCCTGTCTTTGATTAGTGAATTCATTCATCGCCGCCCACCTCCTCTATTATGTCCGCTCCGTCAAGAGGGAGGAATTTAATCGTGCCTTCGCTGGATTCGACAATGTACTTTTTCATGTCCGGAAGTATGTCCTCCATTGTTTCGATATACATCCTGGTCCTTGTGACGTCTTTCCCCAGCGAGTACCTTTCGAGAACCTGGATGAAGTTTGCGACATCGCCTTTGGCTTCCGCAATCCTCTTTTCCTTATATGCCTCGGCCTGGTTTATCATTTCGGCCGCGTTCCCCCTTGCCGCGGGAAGCACTTCGTTCTTGTATGTCTCCGCTTCGTTTATATAGCTTGCCTTGTCCTCCCTGGCGTTTGCCACATCCTTGAACGCCGCGTCCACTTCCTGTGGGGCCGTCACGTCCTGAAGCACCACGTTGTTTATTCTGATGCCAAGACCGTAAAGGTTGCATATGTCCTGAAGATCGATCATTATCTCATTCTGCACGGTCGATTTATTATCCGTCAGGACTTCATCGAGAGTGTGGTTCGCCACAACCCTTCTGATGGCTGATTCAGCGGATATCATCATTGTGCCGGCTTGATTATCCACATTGAATATATATGATTCAATGTCCACTATCTCGTACTGTATGACGGTTTCAAGATCCACCATGTTTTCATCCTGCGTGAGCATTCTCGATTCCGTTGGTACGGATATGTACTCCGAATATTCGTCCTGACTCCCCATTTTTGTGGTTTTATAACCTATCTCAATGGTGCGGATCTCCTTAAGGGCTTCTTTTTCAACGGTTTCAATCGGAGCCGGCAGATGCCAATGCAACCCCGCTTCATAAACAGTTTTCACATGACTGCCGAACCTCAGCACGACAGCGGCTTCGCCACCTTCGGATTTCACTGTGTAAAAACCGGTTGCAAGCCACAGGACCAATACTATCACTATGAGTGTTATCGGTCCTAATTTCGCTAGTTTTCCCTTCAAGCTTTCACCTTCTTTCATTTTTTATACTCTTCCAGAGCACCTGGCGATTATATCACAGTACCGTTGAATATATACACCCGCCCTATGAATAATACGGTCCTGCCCGTTGAACTGTCATTTTTTGAATTTGAGTTTTCTTGAAAGTCCTGACGAATCGGCAACATCGGTCATGCCGTTTTCAACCGGATCCCATTTCCCCCCTGTTCTGGGCGGCCTGTAAGACATCACGGGGTCCGATACTTCAAAACCGGTTTTAGCTTCGGTTCCGATTGCATATTCAGTTCCCAGCGACTCAATTTCACGTTTCTTTAGCTCGCTGAACAGTGCAGCATAATCCTCAGAACCTTTAAAGGGAAGATTCACCTTCCTACCCGATAGGCACGATTGATAGGAGGCGGCCACGCATTCCATCGAGTGCAGTCCGTCTTCCCCGGTAACCCTGGGCTCAGTGTCTTTGAGTATGCATTCCGCAAAGGCCTTGACTTCACTGTAAAAAGCTGAATTCTGCATCACCTGATCGTCAAGACTCCAGCCGTGCAGAACATCAAGGTTCCTTACGATACCCCCGGGGCCGTAATATACTATTTCAGGCGATTCCAGGCTCATTGTGGGAAAATGGTGCTCGTTCCTGACATCCAGGGTTCCTTCGGTTCCATATACCCTGTAGAAATCATGGTTGTATTCCCTTCCGAAGAATATCCTGCTCATATGATATATGCCTGTTACTCCGTTTTGATGTCCTGCAATAACAACTGCGGTGTCCTCGTTTACCCGGTCGGGATGTATTATTCTAACAGTCGCCGATACATCCTCTATATTACTTCCCGTCCACCATCTTACAAGATCGAAGGCATGGGGGCCGTGATCCTGCAGGACTCCTCCCCCGGCAGCTTCCTTCTCCCTGTAGGTTCCCACAACATGAGGCACGGCAACATCCCACTGGCATTCAACCATGAAGACCTTACCGAGCATTCCCGAATCGATGATTGCCTTGACTTTTTGGTTGCCCCGGAGAAACCTCTTCATATGAGCAAGCTGAAGCTTGACCTCATATTTTTCACATACATCAATTATCCTGCGGCAGTCCCCTACTGTGGAAGCCATGGGCTTCTCACACAATATATGCTTTCCGGAACGCGCAAGCCGCTCTATGTTCTTTGCATGAAACTGCGGTGGTGTAGCAACTATGACTGCATCTATATCTCCATCCGCGGACATATCACCGGCACTTTCAAATATCTTTGAAACACCATATCTTCGGGCGACCTCTCCTGCGGCATTTGAGTCAATGTCGGCTACGGCTGCAAGTTCAACTTCCGGTATATGCCTGAAAACGGGCAGGTACAGGTCGGACACAAGGCCACATCCCAATAATCCGATTCTTACTTTTTCCATGACGCACCTCCAGAAATGAATATATATCGATTATATCTATATGAATGAGCAAACACAAACACACAATTTATGATAGAATTCCTATACAAAGTGAAAGGAAATGCCCATGGATAGTTTCGGCCCGTTAATACTGCTGCCTATAATATGTTTGTTCATCTACTATATATTGAAGAAACAGACGGACTTCACCCAAAAGAAGAAAGTCCTTCTTATTCTTTTCGCTGCATCCTTCTTCCTATATGAAGCGGGCAGTTCCTTCTACCGCCCTTTTATTTATGAAAACGGCATAAACGACTTTTTCATTGCGGACACTCTGGGTACGAGTTTCGGCACCCTGACCGCCATATTTTTCGTGCTTCTGCTTCAGGGCAGGAATCACATCACCGATATGATTTATATTGCAGGGGTGACCTTCATCATAATGCTGTACGAAATCCTGGCCCTTCCCGGCAACACCGTTTTTGATCCCAAGGATCTTTATGCGGCGCTGATTTTCGGAACAATCGCAGCCGTGGTATACTATTTTTTCTTTTTAAAAAGGGAGTGGAAGGATAAAAATGAGGGCTCCTAATTTTCCATTGACAGCGTCAATCCCTTATATTATAATGGGTTAGCCGCTCAGGAAACAGGCCGGAGTGGCGGAACTGGCAGACGCACGGGACTTAAAATCCCGCGGTCCTAACCGATCGTACCGGTTCGATTCCGGTCTCCGGCACCATTTACGACGCGGGGTGGAGCAGCTGGTAGCTCGTTGGGCTCATAACCCAAAGGTCGGGGGTTCGAATCCCTCTCCCGCAACCAAAGCAAAAGGACTACTCGGACGAGTAGTCCTTTTGCTTGTGGCATGAACGACAAAACTAAGCCATAGGGCAGTCCGCAAAGTGCGTACTGAAAAACTAAAATCATAGTTGAAGAACGCACCGAAAGGGCTAACCGTTATGGCACCCAAGTCGTTGCCACACCTTAACTTACTGCGCTTTAAGGACATACCTAGAGTTCGACAGTGACTTGCAAAACAACACCCAAAGGCAAGTCATAAGAGAACTCAGTTAGATGGCCGTGCGCCCAAGTTATTAGTACAAGG
>CAZWVS010000096.1:0-7785 GCA_964636935.1 uncultured Clostridiaceae bacterium | reverse complement strand
TATCCATGTCGTCCTGCCTGCTTTTTATTATGTCTGTTGATTCTGCAGCATTCCTTCCTCTTGAATTTCAACAGCCGTGTCATAAGGTTTCCCGGGAATGAATCTGCAACGGAATTGAACCCCTTTACACACCTGTTGTAGTTTTTGCGGGAATTCAACAGGTTTTCCTCGATTTTCAGATACTCCTCTTTTGTTTCAAAAAAATCGGGGTCTTCCCTAAGGTTTTTATTCTTGTTTTCCAAATTGAACAGGTCGTCTACAGATTCATACAGATCCCTTTCCGTAAGGGCCATCTCCTCGACGCCCACAGATGAAACCACCCTGTTCCCCGCTTCCACGACGCTGTCAAGCTTTTCGTCTTCTTCAATAATGTGATTTCTGCTTTTGACGACCAGCTTCGGAATGATCTCATATCTTTTCTTCAGATTTTCCTCTATGCTTCTCTTTGCTTCTTCAGCCTCATTTTGTATTTTGACAAGCCGGTTATATACCAGCGCAAGCCATATTGATGCAGCAAGTATGACCGCCGCCGCAATTATAATCCCTATAATCATTTATAAACCACCGGATCTTTTTTTGCCGGTTTCAAATTCTTTCATATGGTCGACAAGGGCTTTGATACCCTTTAAGGGCATTGCGTTATATATGCTTGCCCTCATTCCACCGACGGACCTATGTCCCTTTATGTTCGTCAGCCCTTTTTTTTCAGCAGTTAGAATGAATTCACTGTCAAGCTCCGGTTTCCCCGTGACAAAAGGGATATTCATCAGGGATCTGTCCTTTTCCCTGACAGTCCCCTTGAATATTTCAGATTCGTCCAGAAAATCATAAAGGGTCCGGGCTTTTTCCTCATTTATCTCCTGAATGCCGGAAACCCCGCCCATGGACTTGACCCAGTCGAACACCATCCCGCATATGTAGATGGCAAAGGTCGGAGGCGTGTTGAACATCGACCCCTTGTCGGCGTGTGTCTTGTAGCTTAGCATTGTCGGCACATGGGGGGCGGTATCGGTAATCAGATCCTCCCTTATTATCACCACGGTCACCCCCGCCGGGCCCATGTTTTTTTGCGCTCCGGCGAATATAAGGGCGAACCTGTTCACATCATATACCTGGGAAAGGATATTGGATGACATGTCCGCTACAAGGGGGACGTCGCCCGTTTCCGGCAGCTGTGTGAATCTCGTCCCGTAAATCGTGTTGTTGGTGGTTATATGAAAATAATCGGCGTCTTTGGAATGTTTTTGGGGATCGGTTTCCGGAATATAGGTGAACCCTTCATCCTCGCTTGATGCAACCACATTAACCTCGCCGAATCTTTTCGCCTCCTGAATCGCTTTTTTTGTCCATGCCCCGGTATGTATGATGTCGATTTTTCCGTTTTTCATAAGGTTCATGGGTATCATGGCGAACTGGGTGCTTGCCCCGCCTTGCAGAAAAAGGACTTTGTAGTTTTCCGGAATGTTCATTATGTCCCTGAGGGATTGCTCCGCCCCGTCGATTATTCCCTGATATACGGAAGAACGATGGCTCATCTCCATAACCGACATTCCGCTGTTGTTGTAATTCATCATTTCTTTTTGTGCTTTTAAAAGCACAGGTTCGGGCAGCACCGAAGGTCCCGCCGAAAAATTATAAACTCTTTCCATTTTATTCCTCCATGTTTCTGATGATGTTGAGTATCTCAGTCCCTATCCTCGCCCGGGCTTCTTTTGTGGAAGCCCCGATATGGGGGGTTGTGTTCACCCCGGGATGACTAACCAGGTCCATGTCCGGATCGGGTTCGTTTAAAAACACATCTATTCCCGCACCGGCGACTTTCCCCGTTTCAAGGGCGTTTAAAAGCGCTTTTTCATCTACAACGCCGCCTCGTGAAGTGTTTATGAAAAACATGCCCTCTTTCATGATTGAAAATTCCCTTTCACCAATCAGAGGACAGGTTTTTTCATCATAGGGCACATGAAGCGAAAGGAAATCCACTTTTTTCAAAAGTTCGTCGAATCCAAGCCACTTATAATCGGAATAGTTCTTGTCTCCGGCCCTGTTCGTGTAATAGATTGTCATGCCCAGCGCTTCCGCTTTCCTCGCCGTCTCCCTTGCAATTCTTCCAAAACCCACCAGTCCGAGTCTTTTGCCGGACAGTTCGGTGCCGGTGTATCTTTTCTTGTTCCATTCACCGTTTTTCATGGTCATATTGGCATCACCCATGAATCTTGCGACACAGAACATGTGCGCTATTGCCAGTTCCGCCACCGCGTCGCTGCTTGCCCTAGGTGTGTTTCTTACAGCTATTCCTTTTTCAACGGCATGGTCCACATCGATATTGTCGGTTCCGACACCCGCTCTGATTATCATCTTTAGTCGCCCTGTTTTAAGTGCCGAATCAATCGTGCGTGTTCGAATCTTGGTGGCGCTTCTTACTATGATGACATCGACATCCCCTATCGCCTTATCCAACTCATTGGAATCATGATGCTCTTCAATCAGCTCATGCCCCAACTGCCTTAGTTTTTGGGAAGTCTGTTCATCTATTCCGTCATTTGCGAGAATTTTCATGTTGTCTCCTTAATAGCTTTTTTCGTTCAAGCCGCAAATCTGCTTTTCATTTCACATTATATTGCAATAAAAGAATCGTTACAACATTTCACTTGGCGGGAATTCACATTACATTTCAGCCATAAGATTTTTTCTGAAAAAAAAACGGGATACTCCCGTTAAAACATAAAATTCCCGAAATGCCGGTCCCCCGTTTTTGACTCCTAGCTTTTGCCAGGTGGGTGTCCTGCCGTAACTTTCATCCTTCCTTCGCCGTTGCACCAGCCTGATGGCGGGTGTCGGATTTTGTGCAAGGCCTGGACTACAGCTCCGGACTGACAGACTCCCGTATGTCTAATGTAGGTTCAAAATGCAGGGCGTGTCGCACATTTCAGGAATCATGTGTCTATTAAGTTCATATTTATTATATGCCCGCTTAAATGAAATTTCAACCCGGATCTCTTTTTTCGTCCGTTAACCGGGGATTCATCCTGGCGTAGTGGAAAAGATATTGCTGGGCGTATCCTCCAAGACCGCCGAACTTGTCATGTGCGAATTCCGATATATTCTTATTGGAAGCGGGCTTTTTCAAATAAAGCTTTTCCATTATTCTTTTTATCCAGACGTCCACCGGGAAAGCCCTTTTGTAAATTCCCGAAAAAAGCAGTGTGCAGTCCGCCACCTTTGCCCCCACTCCCGGATACTCCATTAAAGTAGCTTTGGCATTTTCGTAACCCATGTGCTTTAACTTCGATACATGCGGCGGATCGGATAAATACATGGCTGCTGTTTTTTTTATGTATTCACAACGGTATCCCGCCTTGCTCAGCTTCAAATCGCATATTTCACCCGTTGCCAGGGATTCGGGTTCGGGAAACGCATAATATTCTTTCCCGTCTAAAAATATATTTTCACCGTACATTTTGGACAAGGCGTCTATAATCCGCACAATGTTGGGGATGCTGTTGTTGGCGGAAATTATAAAAGATATGAGGGTTTCAAACAGCGGCTGGTTCAAAAGCCTTATGCCGGGTGCGAACTCAAGCGCCTTTTGCATGACATCGTCATCTTTGGCAAGTTTTTCCCGTATGCCCGCATAATCGGTCTCCAGGTCGAAATAATGTTTCCAAAAATCGAAGAAAGCCGAACCGCTTATCCCTATGAACTCGATTTTGTCATCCATGGTTCTGACTCTTGCGACCCTGCCGCCCGCAACTCCCGTAAAGTCGCCGGCGCCGTTCTTCTTCCATCGAAAGCTCTGACCGCATTCCAGCGTTGCGTCCAAATCGAAATCTTCAACTCCTTTTACAACCACACCCGCATCGGTCCTATCAACGGCAAATCCCATTTCCCGACCCCCTTTGTGCTATAATTATAGCATTACACGGGAGGTTTTTTTATGAAAGAGCAGATATATACCATACCGGTGAATGACGCTTTCGGCGAAGACTGCGAGTGCGCGATGTGTAAACTGGAAAAGGATCTCGAGGATGCCTCCCTTTCATTCGTATTGAGCCCGTCCGTCATGGAACCCGACACCAGGGTTGCAGCCAATGAAAAGGGGTTTTGCAAACGACATTTCGTAATGCTTTACAACAGGAAGGAAAACGTCCTTGGAATATCCCTTCTTCTTGAAACCCACATACAAAAGCAAATGGCCGATTTCGATGCGATTCTTAAAAAAGCATCCGGCGGGCTTGAGTCCGAATCCGGAATGAAAGCCGCAAAGAACATCGCGGCCGGATTGACCAAAAGGCCGACGGCGGCGACACGCTTCATTGATTCCGCGGTTTCATTTCTGGAAAACCTCGATAGCTCGTGTGTCGTATGCGAACGCATGGACAGGATAATGGACAGATATGCCGACGTAGTGCTTTGGATGTACTTTAAAGATGATACTTTCAGGAAAAAAATCATTGAAGGGAAAGGTTTCTGCCTACCGCATTACAAACTGCTTTTGGAATCGGCAAAAAAACACCTGTCCCCGAAAAACCGCGCAATATTCGCTTGTGAAATGAATATCCTCATGCGTAAAAACATGGACCGCATACTGGCTGACGTACAGTGGTTCGCCCGAAAATTCGATTACAGGAATAAGGATGCATCGTGGGGGACCGCCAAGGACGCTGTTCCGCGGGCCATTGAAAAATTCATTTCATACGGGCAGTTCAAATAGCCCGACGCCCTCGGATTTCGCTGCGCCCGGGAATTCGCATAGCGCAACAAATTCCGGTTAAGGATATGTCTGCCCGTTAATCACAATGTGTCTCACGGTTATATCCAGGCTTGCAAGATGCAGCGCTGTAAGCTTTTCAAGAATATCGGCAATGTCTTTTTGAATCTGTCTGATTGTGTCTATTATCGGATACTCGTAATTAACAATCACGGACATCTCTATGCTTATGCCTCCTTCTTTATTTATGACCCTGAAACGCGATATAGACTCGTAACCGGGAACCTTCTCCGCCGTGTGCCGGGCAATCTGAAACAAGGCGTTATTGGAAATCGTGTAGTTGCCCAGATAGCTGAAGGTCGGACGGACTATGGTTTTGGAACCCTCTGAAACGTATTTGTTATGGCCTTTCTTTCTAAAAACATAAAGCGGGTCGAGAAGATATCCGCTGAAATCCTTCTTGATTTCAAAAGTCGGGACGGGTATTACATGCTTCCCCTTGTCCTTCCTGTTTGAAAGGGCAAGCTTTATTTCATCCTCGTCCGCTATGTCGGTGATGTGAATCGTCTTCTCTATCTCGGGCAGGTTCAGCCTCTCCGCTATACCCTTGACCATCCTGTCGCTCGTCCCCAATATTAAAATGCTGTCCGCTTTTCTGCTTTTTATGGCTTTTATTACTTCTTTTCTGTGGTCTTCCTTGGTGAAAAGGGCATGCCTTACAGAAGCCAGTTTTGTAGCTTCTTTCTTGGCGCTTGTTCCGCCTACAACCCTGTTTCCGCTGATGAGCAGTCCGTCGTCGATTATATGGGATATCCCCATATCCCTCGCAACCATGCTGGCTTTATGGCTTTTCCCGGTTCCGCTGGAACCGACCAATGCATATACTTTCAAGTTAACCCTCCCAGCCAATTATAACATAGGGGTATGAATGGGCTTTTTTGAAAATCCGCCTTTACGGTTTTTTCACAGCCTTATGGATGCGGTATCCGGATTTTCTGTTAATCGTCGTACAATTGCCGAATATCTCCAAAAGCTTTTTTACAGCACTTTCCGACCCCTGTTTTTTTTGTATGACACAGTAAAAGGACCCGTTGTCTTCGAGATGTTCCTTCGCTTTTTCGAACATGGGATAAACAATCTTCTTGCCCGCCCTAATAGGGGGATTGAGCGCGACCACCTCATAAAGCGACTTGATTTTCTCAAAGCCGTCGGATTGAACTGTTTTTGCGTTTTTAATCCCGTTTTCCACAATATTCCGCTGCGCGAGGGAAACAGCCCTTTGATTTATGTCGGCCAGCATTACATTTGCGTCGGGGAAGAAATGCGCAGCCGATATTCCGATGGGTCCGTACCCGCAGCCCATGTCAAGGAAGGATCCGGGAGCGATGTCCAAATCCTCAATTATTGTTTCCATTAGAAGCTTTGTTCCGAAGTCGACTGAGTTTTTTGAGAAAACGCCTTTGTCCGTATGGAACTTGAAGGTATGTCCCGCTATGTCCCCTGTTATAAGGGATTCCTCGCTTTTGGATGAAGGTTTTTCGGAATAATAGTGATCCATCATTTTGTAATAGTTACTTTTTTAATGTTCCTGGGGTTGTCCGGATCCAGTCCTTTTGCCAGGGAAAGCTTGCAGGCAAAAAGCTGGACGGCGGCAGCCGTTATAAAAGGCGAGGTGAAGTCCCCCGGCGCCTCCGGTATGACGACTTTTCTACCGGCCGGGCTTTCCATTTCATCGTTGTCCGTTATAAGAATCGGCTCCACACCGTGCTCTATAAGGGTCTTTATCATTTCCCCATTCACTTTTTTCGTCTTTATTCCTGTCGCAATAAGAATAACAGGCATTTCAGGTTCAAGAAGGGCAAGCGGGCCATGATAGAAGTCCGACATTGAGTAGGCTTTTGCCCTGACATAGCATGTTTCCTGTATTTTCAAGGCCCCCTCCATGGCTATGGAATAATTCATGCCCCTTGCAAGGACGAAACACTCCTGCATCTGTTTATATTTATCAACCAGTTCGTCATTTATTCCATAATCCGTTAAAAAACCATTCACAAGCGCCGGAACCGTGTCCAGCTGTCTTTTTAAAGTGTCGTCGTTTGTCAGATTGGCTGTAATCATGGCCATTATCATCATCTGGGCGGTAAATGTCTTTGTGGCGGCAACACTTTTTTCTTCTCCCGCCAGACAGTCCAGATGCCATTGGGCCTCCTGCGCCATCGGACTGTCCGGATAATTCTTTATGGCCACGGTGACAGCCCCCTGCTTTCTGCCCTCTTTTAGGACCTCAAGGACATCTTCTGCATCACCGGACTGCGATATTCCGATAACCAGGGCATTTTCAAGCCTCGGCCTCCCTTTATAAACGGTTATCACCGATGGTGCCGCAAAGGCAACGGGGATGCCTGCATGGGTTTCCAATATGTATTTTGCATAAACCGCCGCATGGTCGGATGTCCCGCGGGCTGCCATATATGCGAAATCAATCCCCCTTTTCCTGATTTCTTCGCATAAGAGTTTCACGGGTTCTTTATTTTCTTTGAGCAGGCGGTCCAGGACGGCCGGTTGCTCATTTATTTCCTTTAACATTAAAGTCATCATTTCCTCCGGCAACAACCCATAGTCTTGAATCGACTTGGGTTTTTAGAATATTTTATTTGTTTTTATGCCTCCACACATGCATCCGTGGGGCAGACACCCGCGCATGCGCCGCAGTCGATGCATATTTCTTCGTCTATGACATATGTCTTTTCTCCGGGTGATATGCATGAGACCGGACATTCCGAAACACAAGCGCCGCAGTTTATACAGGTTTCGATTATTTTAAAAGCCATGAGTAACCTCCCACAATTCATCCAGGTCATTATACCCGCATACGGCTTCACATTCAAGGATGTCCGCGGGACGTGGAGGTCTTTCAGCCCCCTATGAGGGACAATATTTCATCAACGGCCTTTTTTATCCTTTCGTCCCTGCCTTTATCAGGTTTCCAATCGATGACTACTCCAAAGGTTTCCATAGCCCCCTGTTCACGGCACAGCTTTTGCATTTTTTTCACCGTCCTGTTGCCTCCCAGCCAC
>CAZWVS010000095.1:0-7798 GCA_964636935.1 uncultured Clostridiaceae bacterium | reverse complement strand
GCCTCGATGTTTACAAATCGCTGCGCGGTGCCCGCTGAAAAAATTCCACTGGGGTTGGTGCCCGGTATTTTCAGCGCCCCCCTGGGCCTTTCCCTGCAACCCATGGCGAGTATGACCGCGTCAGCTTTATAGACCACCAGTCCGTCGGTTGAATTGACGGCGGTTATATTCCTGTCCTCGTCCATGGATATTACCATGGTGTCCAATTTATGTTCGATTTCGAGCTCGTGGATTTTTTTAATATATCTCGAAGCGAACTCAGGTCCCGTGAGCTCTTCGTTGAATATGTGAATCCCGAACCCGTTGTGAATGCATTGTTTCAGTATCCCTCCCAGCTGATTGTCGCGTTCAAGGATAAGCACATCTTCTATTCCCGATTCCCTGGCTTTCACGGCGGCGGCAAGTCCCGCAGGCCCGGCCCCTATGATAACCAGACTTCTTTTTTCGGTCATGGTCTGGTCCTCCCTGTCAATATGCCGGATCCTTCGTCGCCC
Source organism: uncultured Clostridiaceae bacterium (assembly GCA_964636935.1). Taxonomy (GTDB): domain Bacteria; phylum Bacillota; class Clostridia; order DUPQ01; family DUPQ01; genus JAFGQE01. The sequence goes on along the minus strand of CAZWVS010000095.1, from coordinate 7,304 downwards.
TTGAGTATTTCATCCTTATCCATATTCAATTCGTCGGATAGTATTTCAATCACCGCAGGGAGGCAGAACCCGCCCTGGCATCTTCCCATGCCGGCCCTTGTCCTTCGTTTTACCCCGTCCACGGTCCGGGCTCCGGCGGGTCTTCTTATGCTGTCGACAACTTCAGCCTTTGTTACGGTTTCACACCGGCACACTATAACCCCGTTATCCGGATTCCTTTTGATGGCTGCCTGCATTTCACTCTCGGTCATGTCACGGAAAAACCCGTTGTGTTCAAGGCTTAATGTATATTCCTTCTTCTTGTCCGGACCGCCGATTCCGGCAGCCACCATGCCGGCTACGAATTCCGCTATGGCGGGGGCCGAAGAGAGACCGGGGGATTCAATTCCCGCGACATTGTAAAACCCAGGAACCTTGTCGCTTTCCCCTATTATGAAGTCCCCGGTGTCCGGAGTCGCCCTAAGTCCGGCAAATGTGGTTATCACTTTATTAAGTTTTATCCCGCCGCATGATTTTAGCGCTGTCTGATATACGAAATCTAGATTCTTTGAATGCGTTGAACTGTCCTCCTTGGATTCGGCAATGTTGGCATCCGGACCTACAAGAAGGTTTCCGTCGACCGTGGTCATTACCAGCACACCTTTTCCTTCTTCAGAGGGTGTCTGGAATATGACCCTATCGACAAGATATCCCTCCGAACGGTCAAAGAGCATGTATTCGCCCCTTCTGGGGATGAGTTTGAAGAATCCGTCCCCTGCCATTTTTGCGATTTCATCTGCATATATCCCCGCGCAGTTCACTATCACACGGCTTTTAACAGGACCCCTGTCGGTTTCCAATGTGAAGTTGTCCAGTTGCCCTTTTATCCCCGTTACTTTTGTCTGCCTTAAAAAATCAACGCCGTTTACAACTGCGTTTTCCACAGATGATATGTTCAGTTTATACGGCGAGACGATTCCGGCTGTTTTTGCATAAAGCGCTTTTACAACATTCTTGCTTAAAGCGGGTTCCAACGCCCTTGCTTCATCACCGCTTATCATGCTCATGTCCGAAACTCCGGCACTGATGCCGTTTTCATAAAGCTCGTTCAATTTCCCCACATCGGCTTCGTTGAAAGCTATGACAAAAGATCCCGTGTTCTTATACGGCACCCCGAGCTTTTCACATACGTCCTGCATCATCCGGGTCCCTTCGACATTGAATCTGGATTTTAAAGATCCAGGCACTGCGTCATACCCCGCATGAACGATTCCGGAATTTGCTCCGCTGGCCCCCATTGCAGCGTCTATATGTCTGTCTATGAGGCAAATTGACACGTCGTATACGGACAGGCTCCTTGCGACCATCGCACCTACCACCCCGGCGCCTATTATTACTATGTCATATTTTTGCTTTTTGCCCATAATCACCTCTCGTGGTCTGTCTGATCCGGCCTATTGTCATATTTTTACCCCTCCAGTTGCAAGGGCAATCAGGAAAGGGAAAAGCACAAGTGCGCAAAACATAATCACAAGGTACCTGGTCGTAAGCGCGCCTTTTCTTAAAAAGTTATAGAAGATGTATAGAAACACTGCGTTAAGCATGACCGATATATAGTTGTAGACATCCACGGTTTTAATAAACATGCAGTTTCCTGAAAAAAGCACACATAAAACATTCACAATATAAAGAACAAGACATATGTAAAAAATCATTTCCCATATCTTTTTTGCATCGCCCATATTTTTCTGTTCTCCTTTCACTGTTTTTGCCTGTCTTTACCTATCGGGATGTTCCCCCTGGATATTTCCGAAAGGGTTTTTACATATAATTTGTGTTCCTGTACAAGGATCCGTTCAGCAAGGGTTTCCGGCGTGTCGTCATCCATCACCGGAACCGTCGCACTCTTTAATATGCGGCCTTCGTCGTAGGCTTCGTTAACCAGATGCACGGTGGCCCCCGATTCCTTTTCGCCTGCGGCGATAACCGCTTTGTGCACATTTGTGCCGTACATCCCTTTTCCACCGAATTTCGGCAACAGCGCCGGATGTATGTTTAGAATCCTGTTTTCATATTCCTCAAGCACTTTTTTCCCCAGTTTCTTCATGTATCCGGCAAGTGCTATTATGTTGACGTCGTGTTTTTTAAGGGTCCGCAGTATTTCTTCATCAAGCTCCTCCGGGTCAGGGTGTTTTACCGAGCTAAGGTGATAAAACGGGATTTTTTCATTCTTTGCCCGCTCCATCGCTTTCGCATTGGAATTATTGCATATGACCACACTGACTTCCCCGTCAATTTCACCACTCTTGCAGCCGTCTATTATGGCCTGCATGTTGCTGCCTCCGTGTGATGCGAAAATTGCGATTTTCAGCTTCATGATCCCCCCTCGAGAAGCGGAGTGTTCTTTCTGCATTGCTCAACCTGGTCTTTGGTCGGCAGAGAAGGTATCGCCCCCTTTTCAGTGGCTGCGAAAGCGCCTGCCGCATTTGCAAAATCGGTTATTTCGTGAACTTCGCTTTTTGTTAATTGTTCAGGTCTTTTATCCAATTCCGCCATCTTATATAAAACCGCCCCGACAAAAGCATCCCCTGAGCCGGTCGTGTCAACCACCCTGGTGTCATATGTGCTCAACCTTCCGGTCCCTGAAGCGTGCCTATATATGCATCCGGCCGCTCCCAATGTGGCAAAAACCAAAGGGATTCCCGTCTCGGACAATTTTACCACGGCTGTTTCCAAATCATCCTCCCCTGTTAAGAACCGCGCCTCTTCTTCGGAAACCTTCAATATATGGGTGAATTTGAATATTGATTTTATCTGTTCATACGCATCATCCAGATCCTTCCAGAGAAGCTCCCTTAAATTCGGATCGAAGGAAACCGTCTTGCCTTTGTCAAAGGCATATTCCGCCACGGTTTTGGTGGCGGTCCTGGACGGTTCGCTAGTCATTGAAACCGAGGATATATGGACTATGTCGCATTCGTCAATAATTTTATAATTTATATCATCGGCCGAAAACATCATATCGGCCCCCGGATTCCTGTAAAAGGAAAAGCTCCTGTTTCCAGAGGAGTCCAGCTGCACGAATGCAAGCGTTGTGTTCACCTCGTCTGAAAATAGCATTCCCGACGCGTCTACGTTTTTATCCACGAGGGTTTGTTTTAGAAAGCGTCCAAATTCGTCGTTGCCCGCCTTGCCCATGAAAAACGAAGGCACCCCAAGCATCGATGCGGCTACGGCAACGTTTGCAGGGCCTCCTCCGGGATTCCGTTCAAATAGCACATTCCCCTTGGCCGATGTGCCCGAAGGCGTAAAGTCTATTAAGATCTCGCCCATTGAACAAACCTTCATCATATTTATACCTCCGTATAAAACAATACCTTTTTAATGGTATAGCAAACCATATTTCTTTTCAATGTATATTATATTAAGTTTTCTACAAAACGTGTGTGATATTTAAAACCCGGCTGCTACATATATATTAATAGTAGCAACCGGGTGATCAAAACGGATTCCGCAACTTTGCGTATCCGCCTGACTACGGGTTTGTTTTCTTTGCACCTTTGCCGTCATTGTTGCCGGTGCAAGGATTTAAGGACATTCCCTTTTGATGAAGCGGGGTTTGAAAACCGCCTCGTCAAGCCTTTTTCATTTCTTTATCTCAATCGTTTCTATATCTTCTTCATATTGGAAGCCTTCCCATTTTACCAATGCATATTCCGTAGGGGAATCCTTGGAATAAGCAACAAAGCTAATGAAAATTTCAGGTATTCCATTACTGGTTTCACCACTGAAATAGTCTGCATAATAGTAGTTGTCCATGCCGGGGCCCGGCCCTGAATCGGGTTCTCCCAAAATCCCGATGATTTCCTCGAAAGTCATCCCGACCCTCGCGCCCAGGACTCCCAGTCCCGGTCCCATGAGAATGCTTACGGCGATTTTATTCTCTTCGGATTCCGGGGAAGAGAAATGAATGAAGCTTTCATCGGAATTATATAGAATATAATGGTGTGGTCCAAGCCAATCCCCGTATCCCTCTTCGTCCGGTTCTCCCAACAATTCTTCTATTTCGTGAAAATCTTTCCCCAAAAGGCTTAGAACAGGGTCTTGCTCCTGTATCTCCGAAACTGCATCGCCGTCATATGCGCTTTTTTTCAAATCCATATCATTAAGGTCCACCCCTGCCTGGCATCCGGTCAAGACCAAGGCAAAAACAATTATCAATATCAACAGGAGTTGTGCATGCCGGCTAACTGAAGCAGCAGTTCCGCTTTTAATATTCTTTTGTGTCATTTTGCATCATCCTCCTTCAATGCTAGCATCTGTTTGAAACAGAATTCAGCAAATTCATTCCCTTCCACTGCATACACTTTCTTGTTGTGTCGTTCACCCGCACCAAATCCGCTCCCAGGTGCCTGAGCTTATCTTCAATTCCGTCGTAGCCTCTTTCTATGTGGTGAATACCCTTGACCTCTGTGACCCCCTTAGCCACAAGCCCCGCTATTATGCAAGCGGCGCCGGCACGTATGTCGATTGCTTGCAGGGAACAGGCCGACAACGGGGACACCCCGCTGATTATCGCACTCTTTTCAGACAACTTGATTCTGGCTCCAAGACGTTTAAATTCGTCAAGATATCGAAAACGGTCGGCAAACACATTTTCCGTTATGATGCCGGTACCCCTGGACTGGGTGAGCAGGACGGCTGTGAATGGTTGTAAATCCGTCGGGAACCCGGGATAGGGCCGGGTGTTGACATCAACGGATTTCAACTCCTGCGAGCCATCCACAAATATGGTATCCTCTCCCACACCCACAAGGACGCCCGCTTCTTTTAGCTTGGCAATGACGGGGTTCAGGTGCCAGGAGACTACATTTTTTATTAGGACCTGTCCTCTTGTGGCCGCCGTCGCCAGCATATAGGTTCCCGCCTCAATGCGGTCCGGAATGATCTTGTATTTTATGCCGTGAAGATTATTGACGCCGTCAATTTTTATGACATCCGTTCCGGCTCCTCTAACTTTGGCTCCCATATTATTGAGAAAATTGGCCAGATCCACAATCTCCGGCTCTTTGGCGCAGTTTTGAATAGTGGTCCTGCCGCTAATTCGTACAGCCGCCAGCATGATATTGATGGTTGCCCCCACACTGATCTTATCCAGGTAAATCCGGTTTCCCTTAAGATTTTTCACTTGCATTTCTATAAGGCCATGATTCATCACAATATCGGCACCAAGGAGCGAGAACCCTTTGATGTGTTGGTCAATGGGGCGGGATCCCAGATTACACCCTCCCGGCATGGGTACTTTCACCCGTCCGAAACGGCTCAACATCACACCCATCAGGTAATATGAAGCACGTATTTTTGTATAAAGGTCATATGGCGGGGAAAGCGGCTTTAACTCTGTCGGGTCTATCATGACAGTGTTGGCTTCCAGCCATTGAATCCGGGCACCGAGAAATTCAGCTATTTCAAGCTGTATATATACATCTGAAATCCTGGGGACATTCTCCAAGACAACGGGGCTTTCCGCCAGCAAGGCGGCGGGTATTACGGCCATAGCTGAATTCTTTGATCCACCTATGTTCACTTCCCCTTTTATAAATGCCGGCCCTTTCACTAATAGTACTTCCAATTTATATTTCCTCTCCGATTGCCTGAATCACAATCACAAGGTGACAAATATTCCCACCTACAAAAGATGGGCTTACTTTGTGGAAAAGTATTTATCTGGCATCTTGCTGTCCCGTATAAACAGGTTATCAATAGTTATGCTAAGAAGTATATTAGCAATATGCCGTCTTTGACTGATTCATCGCGCCAATATTCGACTTTTATCAATGAATGTCAAAAAAATACCGGCTATTTTATAAAAGCCGGTATAAAGAGTAAATGAGATCCAGTGGGTTTAGTCTCATAACTAAAGGGAAATTAGCCGATTATCTCAAAAACTGGAGGTAAATGAGAAACCTGCACTTTGGTTCTAAGACAATAGCAAGTTGCTACTGTCATGAACAAGTCGGCTATGGGGAATCTTTGAATTTTATAACTACCGGTTACAGTTAACTTGGCTTATAGCCTATTTGAGTCTTTCTATAACCATGCATTCTTCCAAATCGGCTTTGATTTGATTCAGGTCACCAACCGGCATCTCTGCTTCGGTCGTGTCCGGGGGGATAGTCACCAAACCATTGGCCTTTTCGTCGGAAATATTCACTCGACCCCCCTCGCTTTCTTGCATAGAAAGGTTATCAATTATCATGCGAAGAAGTACATTAGCAATTTGAGGTTGTTTTAGCGTTTGTTTTTATTGACAAAATGAAAATCCCCGCGGCAAGCGGGTGAACCTCAAATATGCCGGCAGGGCGCGGTACGGGAGTCTATGATTTGATAACTCCGACAAGCTTGGCGAACTTCGTAATTTCCTCCATATCGTAGATGGAGAGCTTCTCCATCAGGTTTTCCCTGTGTTTATCCACGGTCTTCGGTTTTATGCGTAAAATGTTTGAGATGGTTTGACGTCCCAGTTTTTTGGCTATCAACAAAAACACCTCTTTTTCCCTCGGGGTGAGCATGTTGTATGATTCCATGCGTTTCAGATGCGTGATATTCTCTAATATCAGGATTGCCCGGCATGGCCTTTCTTGTTTGAAGGAATTCTGCGGCAATGCATTGATCTTGAGCCAGATACGGCCGGAGGAATTTGGAGATATAATCCCCATGACCTCGTTTCTTACTCTCTTGTCATTACGAAACACTATTTGGGAGGGTTGCTCATTATGAGGGAATAAAGAGCCGTCCTCACGGATCAAACGCCAGTCCGGTCCCGGCCACATTGTTCCTTGAATCCTTTCCGCCGGCAAACCCAGAATGTCGGCACCGGCGGGATTGATCGATATGATTCTGTGGTCCGGATCCAAAAAAACGACACCTTGCGTCATTGTTTCAAACAGGGAATGGAACAATCGCTCGCTTTCCTCCAGCCTTTTTTCGGCCAATTTTTGTTGTGTTACATCAACGACCGCTATGCGGCATTGAGGGCTGGAGTCAAAGGTTACAGCTTCAATGTGCACAAACAATTTCTCATTATCTTCCTTCAGGATAGCCAATTCGCAATTTTCCGAGGACTGACTATCAAAAACGGTTTTCAGAAAATCTTTAAAGGCGGGACGGTGTTCAGGCGAAACAAAAAAGCCGAACGGACGGTTGATCAGGGCTGACCGCTCCATGCCAACCAGGTTCGCCCCGGTAAGGTTGGCTTTAAGAATCACTCCGTTTTTGTCCAGCGTGTAATAACCCACCGGAGCAAAGTCGTAGAGGTCGGTATA
>CAZWVS010000094.1:0-7940 GCA_964636935.1 uncultured Clostridiaceae bacterium | reverse complement strand
CCTTTGCTGTATGTCGTTATCGAGCTAGGTTGGCCGTCACGGGTGAATGTCTCCCAACGACCGTCCTTTTCATCTTCCGAATAGCTTCCCCTGTATTCAAGCGGATGCCCGTCACTGCTGTGATATTTTTCGACGGGCCCGTCGAGCAAACCCATTGAATATGTCCTGAGTTCCCGGAGTGTTCCGTCGTCGAAGAAGGATTTTACTTCACCGTCATATTTGCCGTCGGTATATTCTATGCTGAGAACAAGCGTGCCGTCTTTGTTGAAGGAGGTGGAAAGCCCGTATTCCTTTCCGTCCTTTTCATATTGCTCCATGCGTAGATTACCGTTTTCATGATACAGCTTTGTATGTGTCAGGACGGAAGAGGCTTCGTAGGCGGAGGTCACTTCACGGATCAACCGGCCGGAATTGTAAGTGTGGGATTCGTACACATAGCCGTCCACATAAACTTCGAATGTCGGATCGCTGTTGTACATAATGGTGTTCAAACCGTCCTTGACGCCGTTTTCTGTCTCATATATGTATGTGATGGAATCCCCGGGGAATTCAGGATCTTCTTTCAACCTGACGGCGGTTTTACGGCCGCTGTTTTCGTCTTCGGTTTCCACCTGATAAAATATGCTCTCATCCAGGTTGCCCTTTCTGATCACCTTCATGGTGCAAGGGAGTCCGTCGGGGAAACGGTATACATATTCCGCGTTTTCACCGTAAATTGAAACATCCCATCCCAATGGCTTTTTTGACTGGTCGAGATATCTCCATCCTATGAGGCTGCCGTCGCCGGCCCGTTTTTCCTCTTTACTTAAAGCCTGGTAATCGACTGGGTCCGACCAGCCGTATAGGATATACAGCAGGGCTTCATTGGTCTGCCTGTTTGAAAGGTTCATCATCGTGTCATGGGTGGCAGCTATGCTGAAAACATCATAATGGCTGTCGGAAGACCCGTTTGGAGGTGAGGGTGTGCCGGTCGGCCCCGCTGATGGGGAAGGGGTTGAAGCGGGTGTCCGGGTCGGGAGTTGTGAGGCATGAGGGCTCGACACCGGGACTTCTACATTTACAGATTCGGTTTCCACGTCGTAACCCAGCAGTGCGAGGAATGCCTCCAGGTCGCCGCGTGTTATTTCGTGTCGATTCAAATCGCCTATTCCGTCCCTCCATTCTTCGAATGTATCATAGACGGTTTGAGCCGACTGGTCCAGCAAAACACTGAGAAATGCATCGCGGTCTTCTCCTATTATATTGTTAAGCTCGGTTTCAACAAGGGTTATGGCGTTCTGAGCGGCTTCTTCGGATATGTTTTCACCTCCCGCTATCAATGAGGATATCCTGCTTATGGCGGCGGCATATGCCCGGTCCGTGCTCAAAAAGCGTATCCCCCTTATTATTGTCTGTCCAACCTGTATCGCTCGTATGTTTCTATCCCTGTTCACCTGACGGACATCGGTCGCAATATCGTCGGCGGGGATTGGAGCGGCGAAAGCCGTTGAAATTCGATCGCCTAAGCTCCCGGCTTCAGCCATCCCCTTTGCCATTTCATCGATATCCCGTTGAAATGATTCTTTTGGGGAATCCTGGCCGCTGTCGGTGCGGGTGCCGGCATCCTCCCGATATTGCTTCAATGATTCCGAGAGTGAAGAAAATCCATATCCGGGCGATTCTTCGGCACCGACCTTTCTGAAGAAAGTTAATGCTTCGGTAGGTTCCAACACAGGTTTTAGATTTTCCGGAACCGGAATTGAGCCTTTTCCGGTCTCAATCGCATCCTCAAGCAGGCGTAAGGTTTCTGTATCCACGGCGTTTCTACCTGAATCGGTTTTAACATGTTCCAGGTTTTCGCCGGCCAGATCCAGATATATTGAAGAAGCATGATAATCCATGGAAGTCAGTACGTCATACAACTCAAGAGATTTTTCCAGATATTCATTTGCGTCTGAAAGCGCCGGATATATTTTCTTTTTAAAAATGTCGGCAGAGGAAGATATGAGCCTGTCGGCTCTCCGTTCATTGTTCCGGGAGATGATATGCGATGCGCCCGCGGTTGCGGTCTTGAGCCAGCTTAGATACCGCTTTTGCAGCAAGAACATATCGATTGACGATTCCATCATGTTGTAATCAAGCATCGCCTCTACGGCCCCGTTTGACGGTTTCGCCTTTTCATATGTCCTTATTTCCTCTTCGTACGCAATAAAAAGCGAACGGTAGGAGGCGATTCCCTTCAGGATGTCATCCAAGGCGGTTTCATAACCGGGATCTATTTTGGATTTTTTCAGATAACCGATCAGGTTATCTTCGTATTTTTCAAATCCATCGGAGGCGTCAAACAATTCATCCGAAGCCTTTTTGACAGCAGATACGGTATCGGTGACCGTCCTTTCTCTTTCTTTGAGAAAAATGCGTTCCTGCCGGCTTGAAAAACCGGTTGTCGATGTGTAGAACGGTCCGGCAACCTGAAGGAAGATTATATCCTCTTCAGCAGCCACGGAGCCCGTCACGCAGCCATGTAGAAGGGACGAGACAAATATCAGGGATATAACCAAAGACAAATATTTTTTCATTTAAGTCCTCCATTCGAGACTTTTCATGTACTATTCCATTTTGGCACGCACTGGCTTTTCACTGAGGCGGCTTACTGAGGCCGGATATAAAGGATTTGAACTGTTTCAAGAAATATGTGTGCAATAACAGATAAAAAACCACCCCGCATAAATATTTTATCACTTTCCGAAAGCTGGTGGAATAGGAGAGCAGAAAGAGATCAAATGATAGTGAAAAGTATATTTATTCTGATTTTTAAAATAGAGCATACTGTAACAAATAATCGAGGCACCTTCATTAAATCCCAAAAGAACACTTGTTCTTATATCTGGTGAATGATATAATATTAGTATTAATTATCAGGAACCAATATAATAATTACTTGCTATAGTTGTGTGGATTTACGAGTATGGGAGGTGCTATGAAATGACAAAGAAACCTGTTAAAGAAACAATCCAGGCAAAAGGTATAGACATTGCAATCTATACGGAAGATTTTCAAAATGAGTTTATTTCGCTTACTGATATTGCAAGATATAAGAGTGATGAACCTAAGGATGTAGTTAAAAACTGGATGAGAAGTAAAGGCACTATCGAGTTTTTAGGTCTATGGGAGCAACTACATAATGACAAATTTAAAGGGGTCGAATTCGACTCCTTTAGAAAGCAAGCTGGATCAAATGCTTTTACACTATCACCGCAAAAATGGATAGAAAAGACGAATGCAATTGGTCTTATATCAAAATCAGGACGTTATGGCGGTACATTTGCTCACTCCGATATCGCTTTTGAATTTGCATCATGGATATCAGCTGAGTTTAAGCTCTATATTATTAAGGATTATAAAAGGTTAAAAAGTGATGAAAGCAGCAGACTTTCTTTAGGCTGGAATTTAAATAGAGAAATTTCTAAACTGAACTATAAAATTCATACTGATGCTATAAAGGAAAACTTACTTCCACCGGAATTGACGCCATTTCAGATTTCTATGACTTATGCCAGTGAAGCAGATGTGTTAAATGTTGCTCTGTTTGGAATTACGGCTAAGCAGTGGAGAGAGAAAAATTCTGATAAAAGGGGAAATATAAGAGATTATGCTACGCTAAACCATTTGCTGGTTTTAGCTAACATGGAGAGTTATAATGCCATATTAATAGAACAGGGCCAACAGCAATCAGAAAGGCTTAAATTGCTGAATCAATTAGCCATTCGTCAGTTGAAAGCAATTCAGGAACTTGATACGGATACAATAAAAAAAACTTGAAGGTAAGTAGAAACTTAATAAAAATCAATTGGTATGTTCCCCCCTACGAACCTACCCGAAACATCAATAAGCGGTGCGACAGAATACATTGACAATCTAAATAGATAATTTTTTACGTCTTTGCTGAGAAAAGTTTGAACCTGAGCGGCTTGGAAGGATAGAGTCTTGTCAAGTGGTGTAAAAGTGTTTTCATCCACAAGACAATTATCTATACCCTAGTACTGTTCTCACTGATTTGAGTTTGTCCATCCGACGGTTTCTTACCTGCCAATTTCATCACCTCCTTCATACGCAATTCATCCATGGATTCCTGAGGGGAGTGCGGATACATTCTTGGACTGATTATGTAACGAATGCTATTTAATTTTTAATTAATCCCCAAACCATTTTACACTATCGCCCGCAACCCCGATTTGACATTCATTTAAAAGGGTAGTACTATAATAGGACATAATAATAGCATGTGGGAGCCAAAGAAGAGGCTGAGAGGGACGCAGATCCGACCACTATACCTGATCCGGGTAATGCCGGCGTAGGAAATGACACATTTTTACCGCCGAATCAGGGCGGTATTTCCTTATCAGGGATAGTTCCCAATTATGGCATGATGCTGCGTCGAGGATAGGGAAATGAAAAAAGGACGGAAAATAAAATTTAATAATGCGGTATATCCGGTTGCGGCATTGCTGCTGTTTCTGGTTGTCTGGGAATTGGCCGTGCTTATAACCAAGACGCCGGAATACAGGCTGCCGGCTCCTTCCGCAATTTTTAAAGAGTTCGTTAAATCATGGGACATACTGATGATGCATACGTCCGTAACCCTGCTGGAGACCGTGCTGGGATTCATAGCAGGGGTGGCGGCGGCCTGCATCATCGCTGTGTTCGTAGACCTGATAGATTTATTCGAAAAAGTGTTCATGCCTTTTGCCGTGTTGAGTCAGACCATACCGCTTGTTGCGCTGGCACCGCTTCTTGCAATCTGGTTCGGGTTTGGATTGTTTCCAAAGATATTGTTGACAATGCTGGTTGTTTTTTTCCCGGTGTCCGTGAGTCTGATACAGGGACTTAAATCAACGGATAGGGACCTTTTTGAGATGATGAAGGTCATGAAGGCTTCCCGAAAACAAATATTCTTCAAGCTGAAAGTGCCTTCAGCGGCGCCATATTTCTTCTCGGGCCTTAGGATAGCCGCCGCATACGCTGTCATGGGGGCCGTCATATCCGAGTGGGTGGGAGCATCCAAAGGGCTTGGGATATTCATGACGAGAGCCATGAGTTCATACAAGACGGCCGCATTGTTTGCGGATATCGTGATAATCGCTGTGATGAGCATACTGCTGTATAAACTCATCGAGTTCATAGAAAAGAAAGTTATAAGATGGAAGGTGGAAGAAAAATGAAAAAAACAACGAGACTGATACTTTTAATTGCGCTTGCATTAACTGTAGCACTTGCGGCAGGCTGTGCTAAAAGCGCGGACGAGATAACCGTGGTGCTGGACTGGACCCCCAACACGAACCACACCGGCCTTTATGTTGCGCTGGAAAACGGATATTTTGAAGAACAGGGACTTGATGTTGAAATCATACAGCCTGCCGACGGAAGCGCGGAACAGCTGGTGGCCGCCGGCACGGCACAGTTTGGAATCAGTTTTCAGGAAAACGTGACCCTGGCACGCGCCGAGGGCATGCCCGTGGTTTCAATAGCCGCGGTGATACAACACAATACATCCGGTTTCATTTCACGGGTGGAGGAGAACATAAAGAGCCCGGCTGATTTCGAGGGCAAAAAATACGGTGGCTGGGGTACGGATATCGAAACCACAACAGTGAAATATCTGATGGAGAAAGCCGGAGCGGATCCCGAAAAAGTCGGGATAGTGACCATGGGTGACACAGACTTTTTTGCAGCCAGCGAGGCGGGTGAAATCGATTTTGCCTGGATTTATGAAGGATGGACGCTGCTTGAGGCGGGTACAAGGGGTGTCTCCGTCAACTATTTCAACATGAAAGATTTCGACGAAGTCTTCGACTACTACACCCCGGTTATCATAACCAGCGAAAAGAACATAACGGAAAATGATGAAACCATAACCAAATTCATGAAGGCTGTTGTAAAAGGTTATGAGTATGCGATTCAAAATCCGTCCGATGCGGCGGGAATGCTGCTAAAACATGCTCCGGAGCTGGATGAAGAGCTTATTTTACTCAGTCAGGAATTCCTGGCCGACCGATACAAGGACGACGCTCCTTACTGGGGTTACCAGAACAAGAATGTCTGGTTGAGATATACGGAATGGCTTTATGAAAACGGATTCATCGAAGAAATGATCGAAGTGGAGGAAGCGTACACCAACGCATATTTGCAATGACGGGTATTTGGATAGACAACCTGTATAAATCCTTTGAAAAGGACGGTGAACAGCTTCATGTGCTTAGCGACATAAGCCTGTCCCTCGAGGGCAACCGGTTCGTTTCCGTCGTAGGCCCCAGCGGCTGCGGCAAAAGTACGCTGCTTAGGATCATAGCCGGCCTGGTGCCTGCGGATTCGGGAAGTGTGAAGATAGAGGGGGAGGTGTCATACCTTCAGCAGAACAGCCCGCTAATGCCATGGCGGGACCTTTACGCAAATGTGGCTCTTCCCCTTGAGATAAAGTACGGCAAATCCAAACAGAATGAAGACAGGGTGCGCAGCCTGATCAAGGAGTTCGGACTGGAGGGCTTTGAGAAATATCTGCCCGGCGAAATATCCGGAGGGATGGCGAAAAGGGCCGCCCTCATGCGCACATACCTTGAGGAAAGCGACATCATGCTTTTGGACGAACCTTTTTCCTCGTTGGATGCAATAACGAAAAAAAAGCTTGGAAGATGGCTGCTTGAAATATGGAACAACCACAAAAAAGGCGTGGTCTTTGTGACCCACGACATAGAAGAAGCGCTTTTCCTATCGGACAAGGTCTATGTGATGGGGGAGAATTCAACCGGTATAATGGACAGCCTGGAGGTCGGATTCGAAAGGCCGAGGGACAAGGACATAATATATTCGCAAGAGTTCATAGAAATGAAAAAGAAAATCGAGAAGATGCTGATATCGGGGAGTTGACGGGGGATATGGGGAAAACAAATCAGATGTTGCATAATTTCTAAAATCTGCATTACATAAATATATGAATAAGGGGAGATTAATCTAAAATTATGCGTTATTCAGCATTCCCCAAGTATTAATATGTAATTAGTGAAACTGTAAGACTCAGGGAATCGCAGTCATTAAAATAACATGCTAACAAGATTTCCAAGGACATGAAAAACCCATTATACATGCTGTGTAAATACTATTATGGACACCCATAGAACATGTTTGCCTAATATGTTAAACTGTAAAAAATGGAACGGGGGAAGCGATGAGCGAACTCAAAAAGGGCACAATCGCAATGACGGCGGCATATATATGGTGGGGGTTAATGACTTTCTACTGGTACATCCTAAACCACGTCCCCAGCATGGAGATAACCGCATACAGGGTGTCTTTTTCCTTCATAACCATATTGGCAATCCTGGTGTTCACAAAAAACCTGAAAGTCTTTTCAATACTTAAAAACCGCAAAAAAGCAATGCTGATCGCACTCGGGGCTTTGATGCTCGCCGTCAACTGGTCGCTTTTCATATACGCCGTGTCAATCGGGAGTTATTCGGAGGCCGGCATGGGATACTACATAAACCCCATTGTCAGCATACTGCTGGGGCTAGTTTTCCTTAAAGAGAAGATGAGCAAAGGCCAGGTGGCCGCCCTGATACTTGTGACCACAGGGGTCATATACTACATAATATCCATGGGCGTCGTCCCATATATCGCTTTGCTTCTCGCTCTTACATTCGCGATTTACGGATTGTATAAAAAAACGGCGGGTCTGGGCTCGGTGCAGGCACTCGCGGTGGAAACCGCGTTTTTATTCCCTATCAGCATAGCCGTGCTCGCGGTGCTGGGATTGAACGGCGGCATAGCGCTGTCAACCGTGGATTTCAAAACCGACATCCTAATCGTTCTGGCGGGAGCCGCCACGCTCATACCCCTGTTGCTTTTTGCGGAAGGGGCTGTGCGCATACCCTTAATTAGGGTGGGGTTTTTACAATACATAGCGC
>CAZWVS010000093.1:0-7965 GCA_964636935.1 uncultured Clostridiaceae bacterium | reverse complement strand
CGTATATTTTTTTAAGCTGCGCTTTGGTTTTGGGCACAGCGGGATGAAAGTCGTAGAATCTCAGAAAATCCACATCCTCGTACCATGACGCCAGTATCGTTATGTCCTCTTCCCTGATGGGGCCCAGTTCAATATGTTCACCTTTTAACAGCATAAACGCCTCCCCTGAAAATCAAAGCCATTATACAGTATCCGCGGCACCGGGTGCAATCGATGTCAGGCTATGATATCCATATCTTTCCTAAACACTTCACGCTTGAGCCTTTTTTCTTCAATAAAAAGCGCTATCTCCGAAACCGCCGCGTCACCCACCCTCCTCTTGCCGTTGGTGGCGTTTCCCGCTATGTGGGGTGTGAGAAGGACGTTGGGCAGCGTCCTAAGCTCGCTGGACGCCGCAGGAGGTTCTGGATCCGTTACATCGATGCACGCGCTGATCCTGCCGGTCTTCAACTCGTCAATAAGCGCCTGCTCGTCCACGATCGCGCCTCTTGCGGTATTGATCAATATGGCCCTGTCCTTCATCAACGGCAGATTTTTCGCATTTATCATATGCCTTGTCGCCGGGATGGACGGGGCGTGGATGGAGACCACATCGCATTGTGACATCAAAGTCTCCAGGTCCGCCTTAATGACACCCATCCTTTCACATTCTTCGCTGTCGACGGTGGGGTCGTAAAGCAATATCCCGACTTGGAAGTTTTTCAACAGGTCGATATAGCGCCTGCCCGCGTGACCCGCCCCTATCACCCCTATTTTTAAACCATATATGTCCCTTACCGTGTGTTTATACTCGTGCCAGCCTCCGGCTTTTGTTATCTCGCCCATATATGTCGTGTTTTTCAATGAGCAAATGGTTAGTCCCAGGGTCGTCTCCGCCACGCCTCTTGCGAGTTCATCAACGGCCGAGGACACCCTAACACCCCTGTCCCACAATTCATCGGTCACGATGCCTTTCACCGATCCCGCGGCGTGGAAGACCATTTTGAGTGCAGGGGAGTTTTCCAGGACCTGCCCGGTGAGGGGCGGACAGTCCCAGGATGTGACGGCTATGTCCGCATCCTTAATCAATTCCCTTGCCTTTAGCTCGTCAGGCCCCCCTTCCCCGCTATTAAGCACGAGTTCACCCATATCCGCCAGGGTGTCCAAATGCTTTTTGGAAAAGACCTGTTCTATTCTATATGTGTTTGCCAATACCGCTATTTTCATCCGTCGTCCCCCTTGTACATATCCTCCAGTATGGAAAGTTTGTTGAAGCGCCTGTCCATGCCTTCTTCCAGATATCTTCTTGAAATGCTTGCGAGTTCGACCGCAGCCTTGTCCGCAACCCTCAATGAAAAAAGATCCTTCATATCGCTTTCGTTTATATGTTTGATCGCGGCAATTATATCCACGCCCACATCGACACCGCCGCAGCAGCATACCATCCCCTGGTTTTCGTATGAGAAAACCATTTCACAGCCGCTTTTGCCGCACACGGCGCATTCCTCAGTGACAGCCGCCAGCCCGTTGATCGCAGCCGTGCGGAATTCGTAAACCGCCGTAAGAAGCACGGGGTTCATCACGCCTCTAATCAATATGTGCAATGTGTTCAAAAGAAGACGCAGCATTTCCTCGTCGGGATGATCCTCCATTATGACTGAAGCCGCTATGTCCACATAGTGGCATGCGTGATAATACTTGTCTATATCCAATGCCACATCGCTGTAGTCGTAAAGCCTTGCCGCCCCTGTCAACACATATCTCCCTTTTGTAAGGACGCATTCGAACCTGCCGCAGAAAAACTGATCGGAGCAATAGGCCAGCTTGGCGCCCTTCTTCCTGACACCTTTTGCTTTCACTGCTACCGTGCCCTTCTCAAAGGTGAGCAGGGTCAGGATCCTGTCGTTTTCCAGATAATCCGTTCCCCTTATTACGATTCCCGTAAGCTTTACATACTCCATTTATTCCTTGTACCCTAGTTCTTTTAGTGTAGTGTTCTTATTGCGCCAGTCCTCCTTGACCTTGACCCACAGTTTTAGGAAAACCTTTGTACCCAGCAGACTCTCAAGATCATGCCTGGCCGATGTCCCTATCTTTTTAAGCATGCTTCCGTTCTTGCCGATTATGATGCCTTTATGGGAGTTCCTTTCGCAATATATGACCGCATCGATGTCAATGATTCCGCTGTCCTCGCGTTCACTGAAGGATTCTATTCCCACCCCCGTGCCGTGCGGGATTTCATCACGCAGGGCGAGCAGGAGTTTTTCCCTTATGAACTCGGCGGCTATCACCCGTTCGGGCTGGTCCGTGTAGTCTTCCGGGCTGAAATACATCACATCGTCTTTTAAAAGGCCTTTGCATATTTTCAATATGGTGTCCACGTTGTCGCCTTTTAGCGCGCTGGTCGGAACCACTTCGTAAAAGTCCATCTGTTTCGAAAAATTGCCGATCGCCTCGGGCAGCCTTTCCGCAGGACATTTGTCGCTTTTGTTAAGAACCAGGATCACAGGCGTGTTGACTTTGCCGAGCCTTTCCATTATCTCCATGTCCGTCCTGCCCGGATGTCCGTCGGCGGCCTCCACTATGAATATTATGCCGTCTGCGTCGGACAGGGCTTCAACGGCTTTCGCCACCATGAACTCGCCCAGCTTATTGATTGGTTTATGTATGCCCGGCGTGTCCATAAGGACCATCTGCGTCTCTTCGTCGGTTAATATGGCCCTGACAGTGTTCCTCGTGGTCTGCGGTTTGGGTGATATTATTGAGACCTTCCTGCCGGCCATCGCGTTTATAAGGGTCGATTTGCCCACATTGGGCCTGCCGACCACCGCTATGAATCCCGATTTAATCGCCATTCCTGCCGCCTTTGTCCTCTCTAAGTAGAAACGAATCGGGAAGCAGTTCGGAAAGGCCGTAGACCTTTATCTCCTTATCAACTCCCGAAACCGCCACAATCGCGTCCGGCTTCATGAACTCCGCCAGCACCTGTCTGCATATACCGCAAGGATATGCATAGCCGTCGAAATCGCCTGTTATGGCGATGGCTTCTATTTCGGTCTCGCCATCGGTTACGGCCTTTGAAACGGCGGACCTTTCGGCGCATATGGTGGCCCCGTATGACGAATTTTCAATGTTGACACCAGTATACACTTTACCGCTCCCGCCCACGACGGCGGCACCGATCCTGATTCCGGAATAGGGGGCATATGAATTTTCGTATGCCTTTGTCGCCTCTTCCATCAATTCTTTTATCTTTGCTCTCATTTCTTTTCACCTCTTATATATCCAAGTCCGTCCAAAATCTGCTTCTGCTTTTTCGTCATTATCTTTTCACGTTCCTTTGTCCCGTGGTCGTAGCCCAGAAGATGAAGCATGCCGTGGCATGTTAAAAACGCAAGCTCCCTTTCCAGCCCGTGACCCAGTTCCGCCGCCTGCTCGCCGGCCCTCTCCATGGAAATCACGATATCGCCTATCATCACGGAGCCGGTTTTCCTGTCTATGTCCTTTTCGTCCCAGTTCAATTCACCGTCGACGGCATCAAGGAGCGGAAAAGACAATACGTCCGTCGCCGAATCCATGCCCCTGAACTCCTTGTTTATCTTCCTTATGCTTTCATTTCCGGTGACGCAGACGCCTGCGGCGAGGTCCGTCTCATATTCACCGGCGCATTCTTCACACACTTTTTTGATTATTTCCTCATACCTTTTATCCGCCTCGACGGGTTTTTCGAAATAAATGTCGCTACTCAATGTTCCCCTCCACAATATCCGGAGCGTCCGGATAATCGATTCTTTTATGGAAATATCCGCCGAACACCCGCATGAAGGCGTTCGCAATGGCGTCAAAATCCTTTAGTGTAAGTTCGCAGAGGTCGAACTGCCCGTCGTCCAGTTTGTCTTTAATCGACCTTCTGATGATGACTTCCATCTCTTCACGGTCCACCTCGCCTTTTGCCCTGACGGTCGCTTCAACCGAATCGGCCAGCATTACCACCGCGGTCTCCTTGCTTTTGGGTCTCGGCCCCTCATACCTGTACTCATCCGGTTTCACATCGCCGCCGTTTTCCTCGACGGCCTTGTTGTAGAAATACCTGACCTGCGTGGTGCCGTGGTGCTCCTTTATGAAATCCCTTAGGACATGGGGCAGTTTGTATTTTTTTGCAATCTCGTCGCCTTCCCTGGTGTGGCTTGTTATGATCAGCTTGCTCATCTCCGGTTTCATCCTGTTGTGGGGGTTGTCGTCGGAACTCTGGTTCTCCCTGTAGAACATGGGACGGCTCATCTTGCCCACGTCATGGTAATATGCGCCCACCCTGGCCAGAAGTCCGTTGGCCCCTATCTCGTTGGCCGCCTCCTCCGCCAGGTTGCCCACCATCAAACTGTGATGATATGTACCCGGGGCTTCCACAAGCAGACGCTTAAGCAAAGGCCTGTTGGGGTTTGCAAGCTCCAGCAGCTTGAAAGGCGTGATTATGTTGAAAACCGATTCAAACAGGGGCAGCAGTCCCAGCACCAGAATGACCGAAACCATGCCGTTAAGGCCCAGCACCACAAGGTCGTACACGATATCCGAAACGGTGCCGTTTGTCGCCATTGTTGAAAAAACAAGTATTATAGCCGCGGTCGCCCCGATGGCAAGGCCCGACGCAAGCAGCTTCATCCTCTCGTGCACCCTTCTGGCGAAATATGCGGAAACCACACCTCCGCCTACGAGCACGGCTAGATATGTAGGGTCGGCCTTATATACAAAACACAGGAATATGGCCGTCACCATACCGGTCATGACCGCGATTTTCTCATCCACCAGGATCGCCGTCAGCATGGGTACGAAGAAAACGGGAATATAGTATTTAAGCTCCGCCGGCATGAAGAACACCAGCAGGAAAAGCATGAGTTCAAGGGTGCATATCACGAGGATATGCCTTTTCGAATATCTTTGCTTGAAAAGCACCTTGAAAATCATTATGGGGATGAATAAAAACAGCAAAAGCCCCGCCAAGCCGATGAACAGCTTCTCGTTGAACTTCCTGTCGCCGGTCATATCCATCGAGTTCAGCAGCCTCAGGGTGTCGTCATCCGCCTTTTCACCGGCGGCGACGATAAGCTGGCCTTCTTTTACAATGATCGGATTATCACGGATTTCAGCTTTTCTGACCTCCTCCCTTGCGGCGGCGGTCTGTTCTTCGTTGACTACGCTGTTGATCCTGAGGAAACTGTTGGCGAGCCTTATGCCAAGGTCCGCAAGATCCGCATCTATGACGGAATATCTGATCTCATCCGCGAATTGCTCCAGAAGCTCGGCCCTGTTTCCCGCGAACACACTTGTGTTTTGTATGGAGGAGAAATTCGATGTCACGGCTGATTTGAAATTTTCATATTCCACATTGCTTGTGCCGGAAATAAGCTTTTTAACCACATTATGCTTTGTCTGTATGTTTTTTGTAAGGCACATGTTTATAAAGGCTGTGATCTTGTTGCTTAGGAACGTGTTGAACTGCTCCGGCTGGCCGTCGTACCGGGCTATGTCGGTCCTGTAGGTGTCGGCGTCGTCAAAGAACACGGCCACGTCTTCAAAAGCGGCGAATGTCGCATCGTGCCTGGTTATAAGCACCGGCTCCATCTGGGCCGCCTTTTCTTCAGCCAGCTCCCGGGTCCCTTCCTCGTCATAGTAGTCGTAGGGCGCAAACACATCCTTTTGCGCGATGCCGTCTTCGTCTATGACTTCTGTGAGGGGGATGAGCTTGAAGTATGCGCTAAGCGCAATCAAGCCTATTGTAGCGAATATTATAAGCGCGGAAAGGATATTGTTTCGGTTGAATATTTTCTTTAAATTTTTCATTTCAGCCTTTCCGGCTTTTGCCGTTTTCATATCTATCATATGCTTTGACAATCTTTTGCACAAGTTCGTGTCGCACCACGTCCCGTTCCGTCAGATATGAAAAACCTATCCCCTTTATATTCT
Organism: uncultured Clostridiaceae bacterium; assembly: GCA_964636935.1. Classification (GTDB taxonomy): domain Bacteria; phylum Bacillota; class Clostridia; order DUPQ01; family DUPQ01; genus JAFGQE01. The sequence goes on along the minus strand of CAZWVS010000093.1, from coordinate 2,025 downwards.
TTAAAATGCGCTCGCTCTCCCGAAGGCCCGATTTCTTGTCCCTTGGAAGGTCCACCTGGGTCACGTCCCCGGTCACTATCACCTTGGAATTGAAACCCATCCTGGTCAGGAACATCTTCATCTGCTCTTTCGTGGTGTTCTGGGCTTCGTCCAGTATTATGAAGGAGTCGTCAAGGGTCCTCCCCCTCATGTACGCAAGGGGCACTATCTCGATCAACCCCTTTTCCCTGTTCCTGTAGAAGGCCTCCGCCCCCATTATTTCATACAGGGCGTCGTAGAGCGGCCTCAGGTACGGGTCGATTTTGCTCTGCAGGTCGCCGGGGAGGAACCCCAGCCTCTCGCCCGCTTCCACGGCGGGTCTTGTTAGTATTATCCGGTTCACCTTGTCCGATCTAAAGGCCGTTATGGCCATCGCCACGGCGAGGAAGGTCTTGCCGGTTCCCGCAGGCCCTATCCCGAACACTATGTCGTTCTTTTTGATGTTTTCAATATATTTCTTCTGCCCGAAGGTTTTGGATTTTATGGGTTTGCCTTTGGCGTTTAGGCATATGTAGTCGGCCGGATATCCGCCCTCCCCCATCACGCCCTCGTTTATAAGGTTTGCAAGATATGTGGTGTTCTGTTTTGTTATCTCGTCGCCGTCCCTTGCAAGACGCACGAGTTTGTCGATCAATTCAACGGTCTTGGCCACCTGGGCCTCTTCGCCTATGATTTTTATGTCCGTTCCCCGGGGCACTACACTGACACCCATGATGCTCTCAATGGACTTTGCGTTCTCGTCCTGACTTCCGAACAAATTCATGACATGGTCAATGTTGTCAAATCCAATTGTTTTTTCCATTATTTATGCGGATCCCTTTCATCTGTCTTGACTGCCACAACATTATATAATATGAGTTTTGATATGGCAATGACCGCCGAAGCCGGCGGCAATCACTCCAGATGCCCCTCCACGCCGTTCATGAACTTGGTCCAGTTGACATCCTCCATATAGAAAAGGAAAAGAAGCTCCTGTATTTCGTGCTCTTCTATGAATTGGGGTATGGTAAGCCCCGTTGTGTACTTATTGTAGAACCTGGCATCCACCACATAGATCTCCTCGTAATGGGGCAGCAGATATTGCACCCAGGCGTTGCCGAAGGAGTCCTTCATGACAAGTATCTTTTTGCCGTTGTCCACATCCGTCTTGATTACCGACCATGTGGCGCCCCCCGTGCTCATGAACAAGAGGTATTTGTCCTTGCCCTCTTCGGCATAGCTCATGTCCAGCAGGTCCGCAACCCGGGTGTCGCTTCCCGTATGCATGGTGTATTCATATTCGGTGAAGGGCAGGTACAGCTCTATGGTGTCCGGATTCTCCTCCAGCTCCTTGTTGAGGGTTTTCGTGTAGGTGCTCCCCAGATAGTTTTCAACCCGGTCGGTTTCATACCGCTCCAGCGGAACCGGCGGCTCGCCTATGGCGTCCATGAAGGCCCGGTACCCGTAATATGCCCCGAGCGCCGTCCAGTGGTGGTCAGTCTTGTAATATATATACTCGTCCTTGTGGCGGTTTAGCTCGTCATATACGTTGACGCTTACAATCTTTTCATTAAGCCTGCCGTGCAGGTAATCCATGGCGTCGTTCTGCGAATCGGTTATGTCGCTGTACCTGCGGAGTTTTACATATTCGCTCGCTGTGGGGGGTATCAACGTATAGATTGTTACGTCGTCCCCCAGTTTTTCCTGATACTTGTTTATAACTTCTGCATAATAGTCCATGCCTTCACGGTCGAATTTGAACAGCTGCACGGCCTTGCCGTCTATTATGAGGTAATAGCCAACGGTTTCATCCTCTTCGAATTCCTTCGGAGGTTCAGGGGTCGGCGTTGGAGTGGGAGTGGGTTCGGGCGTGGGCTCATCGGTCGGCTGTGTTGTTTCAGACGGTTCGGGGCTTTCCGTGTTTTCAGGCGTGGGTGTAGGAGTGGGCGTCAGGGTCGGCTCCGCCGTCTTTTCTGGTTCGTTTATATTCTCGCCTGTCTCTTTTGT
>CAZWVS010000092.1:0-7994 GCA_964636935.1 uncultured Clostridiaceae bacterium | reverse complement strand
GTTAGGCGCGGACGGTTTGTCGAAGAAGGTCATCGCCTTCCGCCGCGGCCTCGATCTGTTGAATCAGGACATCGACCCCTTCACCTGTGAGGGCTGAAATGTAGATCCTTTCCCCGGAATTGCCGTATGACACATCACGGTCCTCAACCAGGTCCATTTTGTTCACAGCCTCGATAACGGGGATCTTGCCGGCACCCAGCTCATTTAGTATCTTATAGACCGTGTCCTTCTGGCTTTCCATGGAGCTGCTGGAGCCGTCCATCACATGAATGATAAGATCCGCGCCGGTCACTTCCTCAAGAGTAGATTTGAACGACTCGATAAGCTCGTGAGGCAGTTTGCTTACAAATCCTACCGTATCCACAAGTATGACCTCCACCCCGTCGGGAAGTGTGAGTTTCCTTGCAGAGGGGTCCAGCGTCGCAAAAAGCATGTCCTCGGCCATTATGGAGCTGTCCGTAAGCTTGTTGGCAAGAGTCGATTTTCCTGCGTTCGTATACCCCGCAAGGGCGACTATGAAAAGATTGCGCCTTTTTCTGTTTTCCCGAAGCAGGTCCCTTCTTTCCGTTATGCCCCCGATCTGCTTTTTAAGATAAGTGATACGCCTTTGTATGTGGCGCCTATCTGTTTCAAGCTTGGTCTCACCGGGTCCCCTGGTGCCTATCCCCCCGCCGAGACGGGACAATGCAAGACCCCTTCCGAACAGACGGGGAAGCAGATATGTAAGCTGCGCCAGCTCCACCTGTATCTTGCCTTCCATGGAGTGGGCCCTTTGAGCGAAAATATCAAGTATGAGGTTGCTTCTGTCAATCACCTTTATGTCGATTATCTCCTCGATGTTCCTTATCTGCGAGGGCGAGAGGGAGTCGTCGAAGACTATGGTGTCAGCATCATAAACGCTGGACAGGTACCTAAGCTCCTCGATTTTCCCTTTTCCCATATAATACGCGGAGTCGTAGGAATCGCGAAGCTGTTCTTCCTTAAGCACACATTCGCCGCCGGCTGAAACAATTAGTTCGGACAGCTCGTCAAGCATGGCCCTGCCGTCCTTTGTCGTCACCCCTGCCGCTATGACCCTTTCCTTTTCATGCTCCTTGACCACATGCACGGTCGAAGGGACATCCGAAGCCTCCCTTATCACTTGTGCGGTCTGTTCCGTATTGTCGTAGGGCCCTTCAACAATTGGTTTCCCGTCCGCGCCTATATATGCGCAGTGCAAATCAACCGGGTTTGCGTTCTTCACTCCGACAGAGGCCATTACAAGAAGCTCCAGGGCTCCCAGTGAATCGATGTCGACGGGTGAGGGATAACCGCTTCCCGAGGGATGCGTATGCACGCATTTTGATTTTTTGCCGATTTCACGCGCCTGTATGTCCGTGGTGTTGAAATCGCCCACGGATATGTGTTCCACCATGCCTCCGGAGGATATGAACACTGCAATCTCCCTATTGGTGTTGTATGTTATTTCGCATATCCGGTCAAGTATCGGCTGATCGCACAATATGGCCGGATCGCTTTTCAATTCATACAGTTCCTCAAGGTTGAGTATTATGTTTTTCTTTAATCCTTCAATATTTCCTGATAATTCTTTTCCCATATTACTCCCCGGCTACAGATAACTTGCCGGCCAGGATGGAAGGCGAACCCGTCGATCCCCCCATGGAGAATCTCAGGTCGGATCCTACCGCCCTTATGTTCTTAAGCAAATCATAGTAATTGCCCGATAACGTTATCTGGTTTACAGCCTTTTTTTTAATTCCCTTTTCTATCAGATAGCCTTTGGCCGGAAGTGAAAAATCACCCGATATGGGATTGAATCCCGAATGCATACCGTCCAGGTCGACTATGTGAATCCCGTTGCTTATTTCCCCGACCATATCTTCAAGCCCCTGTTCTCCCGGCTTGAAGTACAGGTTTGACGCCGAAATGCCGATTGTCGATTTATACGAGCCGCGCGATGCGTTGCCCGTGGTCTTGACATTGTCTTTTGCAGCGCTTCTCAAATTATGAAGATATGTTTGCAAAACCCCTCCGCTGATTATCTCCTTATATCTTGTGGCAACGCCCTCCCCGTCAAAAGAAGATGTTCCCGAGCCTCCTTTGTAAAACGGGTCGTCGGCTATCGTCACGTGTTCCGACGCCACCTTTTCGCCTATCTTGCCTTTAAGCAGGGAGAGGTTCTTTTGAACCGACCTTGCAGAGAAAATGGAAGAGATGGACGCAAGCAGGTCGGACGACACCATCCCGTCCAGCAGGATCTCGTATTCGCCGCTTTTCACCGGTGAGGCATCCAGAAAATCCAAAGCCATCCGGGCTGCGTTCCCCGCCAGGACATCGTTGTCAAAAACGGAAAAATCGTTCCCCGTTATAAAATCGAATCCCGAGCTGAAGTTCCCGTTTTGTTCAGCCAGCACCATTATGAACGAGTATGCCCGGTTGCCGCTGTCGGAAAGGCTGAGCCCCTTTGTATTGTCCAGAAAGTCCCTGCCGCTGCCCGTACCCATTACACAATACTGGCTGGCTTTTATTCTCGGATCGGCCGCAAGGGCCTTTTTTTCCATATCACGGGCAAAATCGATTTTTTGCTTTTCCGTCACGGCTTCCAGTCCCGGGTTCATGTTCTCCACCTTTGCATACTCGGGCGAGCCTTCAAAAATGAACTCCCTGTCGCTTCCGTCGTTTATCGTGGCGTTGCCGACGGCACCCCTGATTAAATCGTCAATTGAATCATTTGCGACTTTTTCAGAGTATGAATAACCCAGTTTCCCGTTTACAAAGCCCCGGAATCCGAGCCCTCTGCTTTGAGCCACCTTATATCCGTCGATTTCGCCTTTTGAAATCTTTACCTCGAAGGATTCGCCTTCGGAATAATATACCTCCATGTCATCCATGCCGGCTTTTTTACCCGCTTTGAAAATATTCCGGGTCAGCTGTTTGTCATTCATGATCATCTACCTCCTACGGTGATTGAAGAAACCCTCAGTGTGGGCTGCCCGACGTTTGCCGGTATGCTGCCGCTTGCCGATCCGCACATCCCCTGCGCCATCTCCATGTTGTCTGCGACCATATCGATTTTTTTGAGTATTTCAGCCCCCTTGCCTATCAGGGTGGCCCCTCTTACGGGTTCGGCTATCTTGCCGTTTCGTATCATATATCCTTCACGGACCGAGAAGTTGAACTCGCCCGTTCCCGGATTCACACTGCCTCCGCCCATCTCTTTTGCGTAAAGCCCGAGCTCCGTCGCCGCTATTATCCCTTCCCGGGTGTCGGTGCCGTTGGCTATGTATGTGTTGCTCATCCTCGATGTAGGCGGGAATCGGTAACCTTGTCTTCTGGATGAACCGTTGGCTTCCATTCCCATTTTCATTCCGTTGAGCCTGTCCACCATGTATGTTTTCAGTATCCCTTTTTCTATCAATGTCTTCTTCCGTGTCCCCATGCCTTCGTCATCTATGTTTGCGGAGCCCCATTCGTTGGGCATGGTGCCGTCGTCTATGGCGGTGACGAGCTCCGACGCCACCTGCTGTCCCAGCTTGCCCGCAAATACCGATGTTCCTTTGGCTACACTGGTGGCCTCAAGCCCGTGTCCGCAGGCTTCGTGGAAAATGACCCCTCCGAATCCGTTGTCTATTACGACAGGCATGACCCCCGCCTTGCAGTAGTCCGCCCTGACCATTGTCCTTGCCATTGCGGCTGCGCTTTCCCCTATCCCTTTGAGGTCGAGCCCTTCAATGAATTCAAACCCCCTGTGAGCGCCGGGATTTTCCGAACCCGTCTGCATCTGGCCGTTCATTTCAGCCACTGCGTTTGCGACAATCCTTGTATAAACCCGCGAGTCCCCTGTCAGAAGCCCTTCGGTGTTGGCTATCATTATGTTCTGAATTATATCGATATAGCTTGCGGAAACCTGTTTTATGACCGGGTCGAACTCCTTCGCAGCATTGTAAACGGTTCTTACGACATCGAGTTTCCTGATTTTTTCAACGGTGTCCGGCATTGTCTTAATTATATGGACATTCCCCGCCTTCTTTTCAACAGAGGGGGCCACCGCCGTTCCCCGGCCTTTAACAGCCTGGGCCGCTTTTAATGCCGTTTTTACAAGGTCGTCTTCATCGAATCCGTTTGTAAAAGCGTATACCGGGTTCAGCCCGCTGAATATCCTTATGCCCACTCCGAAATCCCTTCCCGACTGGGTCGATTCCAACTGGCCGTCAAGCAGATTGATACTTTCCCTTTTTGTGTCCTCAACATATATTTCCGCAAAATCACCGCCGGTCGACACCGCGGCTTCGAGTACGGATTGTATTGTTTTTTTTGAAATCATTGCCTCACCTCGCCCTTTACATTGTTTGGATGCCCGATATCCGTATCGGCACACTGTGACAATTATATCATGAAAACATACATTGTCAGGGAACACTATTATATTGCTTTACCGCCATCCAGGTAAACATGGACTTTGAATATATCCAAAGTCTACCCGTGAATTCATCCCATGACTAAAGTCACGGGTGTTCTTCACTTAAGCATAAAAAAACCGCACACGCCATATTTCACGCATGCGGTTTCAATATGCAACCCTTCATCCGACTTTCTTCAGCATTTCCCTCAGTTTCAATATCTCTTCTTTTGAAAAGGACACCCCCTTCGACATCTTCGCCCGGTCAGGGGACCAGTCCCTGATATCGTATTTCGGTTCCCGCTCATTCCAGCTGATCCTGTTCAGCTCCCTTGTCCACCCTCCGGATGAAACGCGGAGAACTCCCATTCTTTCTACAATCTCGTACTTGAAGTCACTCATACAATCCTCCTTTAATTAACATATATTGTTAATTTGACGGGAGGTGTCGATTTCCTTTATTTTTACATTTATTGTCTAATATTTATTGTACGAGCATATCTCGGACATGTCTTTTCTTTGCTTGGGTCTTATTTTTTTGCTTTTACTCCTGCCTATGGCTATCAGGAGTCCAACATTTTTATTTTCCGGGATATCCAGCAGTTTTTTAATCTTGTCGCGGCTGCTCCATCCCAGTATGCATGTTCCGATTTCCTCTTGTGCCGCCATCAGGCAGAAATTCTCCACTGCTATACCCATGTCGATCATCGCGTAATCCAGACTGGTGAATGCGGATGAGCCCCTTGAAGCGATATTCCCGGGTTCCATCACAACAACGGCGAATGCCGCTGCATTGTCGGTGAATTTATTGAATCTTACGATTGTGTTATAAGTGCATCCGGCGATTTTTCCCACAAGCTCCGGATTGTCCACAATGATGAATTTCCAGGGCTGCGAATTGCATGCGGACGGTGAAAGCCTGGCCGCTTCCACGCATTTGTCCAAAAGCCCCCTGTCGACGGGTGTGCCGTCGAAATCCCTCGTGCTTTGCCTTTTTTTTAATAATTCCATAAATTCCATGTCTTGCCCCTCTTTCCGGTAAATCAGCCGATGATGCAAATCGGACCGTTTTTATATATACTGTTAATTGAAATACATTTTACATTAAACGGAGGTCATTATGAAACCCCGATACGAAAACGATAAGCTAATTATACCAAAACCCGACTGTTCTTGCGATTATCATATCATGCCCGACACTTCAATTTACATCGGAAGCGGAATAATCTCCCTGGCTGCACAATACATCAAGACCGAAATAAGCGGAAGCAAATGCCTGCTGGTGACGGATTCCAACCTGTACGCTATTTTCGGCAATTTGATAAAAGAGCATCTTAGCGGGCATTTCGACCTTGCCGTATGCATTCCGCCCTCGGAAGGCGAATTGAAGCCCGACACTTCGGCGCTAGGCCATATAATGATGGAAATGGAAAATGATACGGATTTTTTGATAGCTTTCGGCTCGGGAAGCATAAACGACCTGGTGAGGTTCGCCTCCTCATCCACAGGCAGGCCTTTTGCCAGCATAGGCACGGCCGCGTCCATGGACGGCTATCTTTCAGTCATCTCGCCGATGCTTAAGGGCAATCTGAAAATCAATAAACCTTCCTCCTATCCAAAAGTCGGGATATTCGACCTTGACATAGTGGGAAGCGCGCCACGGGAAATGGTTTTTTCGGGTTTTGGCGACATCATGGGCAAATATATTGCAAAAGCGGACTGGCTGCTTTCATCATATGTAACAGGCGAGCAGGTATGCCCTTATTGCATAGGGCTTGTGGATTCCGCCATTAAGCTATGTGAAGACAGGATCGACGACATTGTCGAAGGCCGCACACCAGGAATAAAAGCCCTGCTGGAAGCCCTGCTTCTAACCGGGCTTGCCATGCTGGTCAACACAAACAGCAGGCCGGCGGCTTCAAACGAGCACAATATGGGACACTACTGGGAGATGATGAAACTCTCGGCAGGACTCCCCCATCCGTCCCACGGCGAGGCCGTGGGTGTAGCCACGCTGTATTGCCTGGACTTCTACGAACAGATGCTCCATGTAAACGAGTATGCGCCCGACGCAGGAAGAGATCCCTCCGACGCCTTTGATCCGATAAAGCGGGAGAAGGTGATCATTGAAAAATACGGCGAAATCGTGGGCAGGTCCATTGTGGATGATAATCCGGGAGAACCCATTTCTCCAGGAGAACGAATTCGAAGGGTGGAGAATTTCCTGAACGAACTCCCCGAAATAAGAAAAGCGCTTTCCTTCCTCCCTTCATCCGCCGACATGAGGGATATGTATGAAAAGCTGGGCGGTCCGGTTACGGCTTCGCAGATATCCATTGAAGAGGGTTTGTTGAAAGACGGACTACTATACGCCAAGGACTACCGCGACAGATACAACATATTCAAGACCGCGGAAGAGCTCGGGGTTTTGGAAAACACTGTCGATAAAATCATATGACCGCCCATAGGCCACAAAACAAATGGCCGGTCAAGTGGCGACTGAAACAGGTTTTAATGAATATCGTATAGATTGAATTGTTCGTTTTTGTAAGCTTCCGGAGTTTCTCCTTTTGTCTGCCTTGCAATAGACCTGAGCCTTTCGCCCAGCACCCATAGCCCCTTGTCGATCTGCCTAAGTGTAAGGTTGTATCTGTTTTTTAAATAATTGCAAGAGCTTACATATCCCATGTAATTATCCCAGGTGGAGGGTTTGGTGTTAATGAAAACACTTTTGCCCAGCTCCTCCCTGTATACCGTCCAGACGTTGCTGTTTAGTATGGGATACTCCTCCGGTTTGAATATATGCACATAGAAAGCGGGTAGGACTATTGATTTTTTTGTTATCCCCCCCGCGTAATTGAGAAAATTTTCCAAGGGAAGGTTTTTGTTCCTGAAAGCCAGTCCGGCCCAGAGATTTTGGTGCTCCACCGCTTTTTTCATGCTTTCCATGTTGCTTGGGGCGGCCTGCGAGATATAATAGGTCACACCCCCTATTTCAACAGCTTCCGAGCCGGTTTTTTGTTTTGTGCTTACTTTTCCGAGAAACCAGTGAAAGAGATGCCTTACGTCTGTTTCGAGCTGTTCGTCCGGTTCTACGGCCTTGCTTATTTTGGAAAGATAAATATTATAAAATTCCTCCGAATGTTTATTTGAATTGTAAGCCTCTATTGCTTCAAGTATTTCGGATCTGCCCGGCATTTGACCACCTCTGCATCCGCCCTTTTACTGTATTTTAGCAAAATTTACATATTTAGGCAAGAATTCAAGCTATTATTAATCTTTACCTTACATCAGCATTCCATTTTTTTGTTTTGCATGTTCATTTAGATGTCAAATAATTGGGAATAAGCCTCTGTTGCTTTTTCAACACTGAAAAGGTTCCTAACCATCGTCGCTCTTTTTTGCAGATATTCCCTGTCTATTTCCCTGGAGACGGCAATTAGCATTTTATTCGCTATTTCCGTGTAGTTATGTGGGTTTTTTATATAACCTTCGCACTCAATATCAGGCATCGCGTCTAGCGAAGGGGTTTTTGTTGTTATGACTTTTGCTCCGCTGGCGAGGGCTTCCAACGGTGTATATCCGAAACCCATGT